>JASFHC010000214.1:0-4548 GCA_050123435.1 Desulfobacterales bacterium | reverse complement strand
CGGGCTTAAGTACGATGCATACCGGTTTTGCTTTCTGGATATTGAGGATGCGGTTTTGGGTCTTATCGACTTCCTATCTAGTGTCCATCCATAAACGGCATCTTTCGGCTCCCGGCGGCGTTCTCGCTCGTTTTCAATCCTCGAAATAGCGCGCTATGCCAACGATTGAAAACTCGTTCGGGCCTTGCCGGAAACCAAAATCTACCATTTATACGGTTTCGTAAAAAGTTCAAATTCAAGGCGTGCAAATTTTGTAATCATGAGGCGTACTTTTCGTACGTTGAATGATTGCGAAATGCAGCACAACGCAGAAGTTGGACTTTTTACGAGACCGTCAAGTTGTAAAGGGCATTGATAATGTCTGGATATTGAAACTTAAATCCATGTGTTAAAAGCTTATCAGGGATTGCCCGCTGGCTACTCATCAGAGATTTACCCATTTCTCCCATTATCAAACGGATCATAAAGGACGGAGTTCTCAGAACAGAGGGTCTGTTTAGGACTTGGCCAAGGGCAGCGGCAAAATCATGGTTTGTTACCGGATTCGGCGAGCAGAGATTGATCGGACCTTTTATATCCGGGTTTTCAAGTATAAAAATAATTGCGGCAATAAGATCATCCATATGAATCCATGGGAACCATTGCAGACCGCTTCCTAGCGGGCCGCCGGCAAAAGACTTAAACGCCGGGAGCATCTTTGCAAGGGCACCTCCGTTCTTACCCAGAACCACGCCGAAACGCGCTGCAGCGACTCGGACTCCTTTTGCTTCCGCCTGAAAAGCCTCCTTTTCCCAGTCCCTGCAAACTTTCGCTGCAAAATCATTTCCGGGCGGAGCATCTTCTTTTAAAACTTCATCAGCCCTGTCCCCATAATATCCTACCGCGGAGGTACTGCAGAGTATGATGTCTTTCTTTTCGGGAATGGCTTCAACCAAGTTGCTCGTGGTCAGAATACGGCTATTATATATTTGTTTTTTATAGCTATCGCTCCACCGCTTAAAAATGTTTTTCCCTGCAAGATTGACCACTGCATCAACAGCTTTAAGCGCATCCTGCCACTCTCCTTTGATCGTAGTGTCCGCCGAGATGTAATGAAAATTATCATGTTCGATCAATTTATGGGCTGAAGAGGTGCCGACAGCAATAACGCGGTGCCCTTTTTCGAGCAGATAAAATGCCAGATTCGTGCCCACAAAGCCGGATCCACCGGTAATAAATATTTTCATGATTAACCCCTCTTTTTATCCCGAACCATAGCTGTGCAAGCCGGGCAACAGATTCACACCGAAATAGGTAAAGATTACCGCCATAAATCCTAAAATTGAAAGATAGGCAATTCTTTTGCCGGACCACCCCCGCATCATCCTGGCATGTAGAAACGTTGCATAAACAAACCAGGTTATTAAAGACCAGGTTTCTTTGGGATCCCAGGACCAGTAGCTTCCCCAGGCTGAATTGGCCCAGACAGATCCGGTAATGATGCCGATAGACAAAAAAAGAAATCCGAACATAACCATCTGATGCGTCAACTCATCCAAAACACGAGACTTTGGAAAATGTGAGAGAAAATTGCTTTTACCTTCCACATGTCTTTGCCTGAAAAGATATATAAGGCTTATGCCGAAAGCTATTGCAAAGGCGGCATACCCTAAAAAACAAGTGATAACATGGGCGATCAGCCAGTTGCTTTTCAAAGCGGGAATCAGCGGCTGAATGCGATCATTGATATTGGGAGACAGGGAAGCATAAGCCATGGCAAGAAAGGCGAGGGGAGTGGCAACAGCTCCAATGACGCTTGTTTTATACTTGCGCTCGATGACAAGATAAATAATTCCAATGGTAAACGAAAAAAAGACCAAACTTTCATACATGTTCGAAAGCGGCGCATGACCGATACCGAGTCGATATGATTCCACCCATCGTGAGATAATGCCTGCTGCGTTCACGACAACACCGGTTAATACAGTCCAAGTGGCCAGCCGGGCCAGAAGGGGTTTTTTGAAAGTTAAAAGTGCGAAATAAAAAAATGTCGCCAGACCGTAAGTAAAAGTCGTGATTGATAATAAAACCGAACTGTTCATTATTTGTTCCTTTAAAACTGTGCTACAAATTGATAAGTTTTTCTGAAATTTTCTTTATTCTGTTTTGCATTGCCAGTTTGTTTTTGTTGGCCGTTCCCGTAATGATAACGTCGCTTTTTTTACCCTTTTTAACAATTTCGATGCACACTCTTTGATGGGACATGAAAAACGTGATGAAAATTCCTATGATCATTCCTATAAATCCCGTGTACACCACCCAGACTCCGGGGTCTTTTGTGATCTGGAGGCCGGTATAATACCTCTGATCTGATTTTTCACCGGGGTTAAATATTTTTGTTTCTTGTTCTGCCACTGAAATAACAACAGCACCCCTTCTCATTTTATCGAAATTCGGAAAATGTAAAGGGAGTATGATGTTGACGGGATCTTTGTCTTTGGGCGTCAGAATTCCCAAGTATGCCTGGCCAATGTTTTGTCCGCCAAATTCAGCTGATTTTCGATATTCGACAATGACAAATTTTCCCAGACCTTCGGGGATATCCACCGGTTTACCGATAGCAGTCTTTATTTTGTATTCTTTCCCTGATTCTTTATTGGCAAAATTCAATGTAATGTCTTCCGAAGGGTCTTTTCTATGAATTGCATCCTTTTGAAGAGCACCTGAGGGCATTTTACCGTAGCTGGACTGAAAAATATTGATACCTTTATATCGCAAGGGATCATTAACAATAATGTTTTTTTTATATACCGGCTTGCCGTGCTCGATAATGGTTAAATTCGACCGGTATTCTTTGGGCGTTCCGTTATCATAAAAACTGATGTTAAAATCATTGCATAACACTTCAAAACCCAACGCCCGGACCTGGCCGGTATTTCTTATTCGAATGCTGTCAATCTTCTCGTGTTCCGGAATTATGGCAAATCCTTCAAAACCGAAAAGCGAACCGATCAGTCCGCCAAGCAGCAGCAAGATCACACTGAGATGTACGATATAAACCCCGAAGCGGGTCCAGCGCCATTTCTCGGCAAAAATGCACAATCCCTTGTCGGTTTCTTCTACACGAGTGTATCCGAACTGCCCGGAAATCATTGTCTCATAGACCGCGCTCAACGCTTCGGGACTTTGTTTGCCGGTAAATACCTCCTTTTGAGGAAGGGTTCTGAACCTTGAAAGATTAAATAAAGGATTTTTAACAAATATTATCTTCCATGTGGCAGACAGCCGATCGATTGAGCAGACAACAATATTTATGGTTAGCAAAAGAATCAAAAACTGAAACCACCAGGAGTGGTACATATCAAAAATGCCAAGAAAATTAAAAAGCCTGTAAACAAACTCTCCGTAGGCACGAAAATATGCATCAGGATTTTCGTTCTGAGGAATAACCGTTCCAACAATCGAGGTGACGGCTAATGACAATAACAGCACTACGGTCAGCTTTACGGATACGAAAAATTTCCAAAACCTATTCGAATATCTCAGGATATACCTCCATTTAGCGATTAAGCTATCAATTGTGATTTGGACAATTGTGATTTGTCATTATATGTTGGTCCAAATCAAGCACTCAATCGTAAATTTTGTGTCATTTTATAGCAGAAACTAATACACAAGCACCAAATATCAAGTAAATTCCAAATTCCAACGACCAAAACCGGTTATCCCGCCCGGAGGTTTCAGTCGTTGGCATATGGCGGTTATATTTGAGTAACAATTTCTTGTCGTCACAAAAAACAAATAAGCTTTAAATTGCGGGATTCAATGATCAAAACCTGCTCAAAATAAAAAAATGCCCTTATAAAAAAGGGCCAGAAGGGAGGTTTTGAAACCACTTCTAAAATGTCAGCGTGATAAATGCGATCAATTTACAGGCTTGCATCCCCTGCAGGAGATTATGGGGGTATAGGTAAATCTTCTTGGATCGGAGAAAAATTGCTTAAATTCTTCAAAAAACTCTTCATATCCTCCTTTATATTCTCCGAACGGGTATCCCGACTTCTTTGCGGCAACTTCAACCTTTTTTGTCCAGTTAAAGGTGTCCTTTTCCTTAGGTTCTCCAAAGATCAGATGATGTGACGATAGGTTTACATCTATATCCTGGTACCCAAGGTCATAAAGGAAAGAATAGAGTTTTATTCCCACGTAGGGATCGAAGTCGGCATTCTTTTCCAGAGCCTTTATGATTCCGTAAATTGTTCGTTTAAGCCTATTAGAGAGCCCGAAATGTCTCAAGCAGTTATAGTCCAGATCTATCAGGCAGATTATTCCTCCGGGTTTCAGAATGCGGGATATGTTCTTGACGATATCAAAACTTTTTGATCGATAGTATTCAAGGACAAAACGTACCCAAATAAAATCGAACATTCCAATATCTTCTAAAGGTTCAAGTATATCTTTTCTTAGAAATTCTATCCCTTTTTTGCTGTAATGATTTTTTGCGTATTCAATTCTTTTTTTAAAGCTATCCACGCCGACGACTTCACCGTTAGGTTGAACCAGTTTGTG
>JASFHC010000213.1:0-4559 GCA_050123435.1 Desulfobacterales bacterium | reverse complement strand
CCCCTGCATAATGGAGTAATTCAATTTTTAACAAACCAAAAACTTAAGATCAGCCTGATCAAACCGTATAAAAAAAAGTAATATTTCAATAAATTATGGGGCCAGGGCAATATGATCCTTAATCGACCAGGACTTATTGAGGAGTTACAAAAAAATTACCCAATATATTAATAAGGTTAAAAAATGAAAACATATGGGTTTCGTTGGACAGTATCTTTAATCTTTATATTCGTCGGTGTTTCGTGTGCTGCAAATTTGGAAATGCAAAAAAAACAGGCTGAAGCTTCAAGGAATTTGGGTGAAGCATATTACCGACAGGGAAATTATCCTGAAGCGTTAGGAGAATTTCATAAATCAGAAACGATTTATCCCGGCGATCCTTTTCTTCAAAACGACCTGGGACTTACTTATATGGCCATAAAAAAAATGGATCTTGCCGTCAAACACTTCAAAAAAGCCATTGAAATTAAACCCGATTACGCTCCAGCCATAAATAATTTAGGAACCGCTTATCTCAACAAAAAAGAATGGGACACTGCCATCAGGTATTTCAAGGAGGTTACCGAAAACCTTCTGTATGCCACGCCTCATTTTCCGCTTTCCAATATGGGATGGGCCTATTATAATAAAAAAGAGTATGCACTTGCTGAAAAGTATTATCTCAAGGCCCTTGACATTGATCCGAAATTTATCAATGCGCTGGCCGGCCTCGGCAAGACCTATACCGCCATGGGCAGAAGTTCAGAAGCCGTTGTATTACTTGAAAAAGCCCTTAAAGATTATCCGCGTTTGGGACAATTATATTTGGATTTGGCCCGGGCCTACACCTTATCGGACAAATATAAAAAGGCTCTGGACGCTTATGAAAAAGCCGTTGAATTTGCTCCGGACAACGCTTTTGCCCGGGAAGCGGAAACAGAGGCTCAAAACATAAAGCGGTTTCGGTAAGAAAAAATTTTATAAATCAGCTTTTATTTCACGTTGTTCAAGCTGAACGATCCGGGGCGTAATAAATATCAGCAGTTCGTCCATCTGGCGTTCTTTGGATTTTGTTTTAAAGAGCCAGCCCAGAACCGGTATATTCATCAGTCCCGGGACCCCACTCTGAGATTTATCTTCTCTGGTTTTCCTAATTCCGCCGATGATCACCGTATCTCCGTCATTGACCAAAAGATTGGTATCGGCCTCTTTTTTAGTAAATGATTGTTCTCCACTTATAACAGGGCCGACATCATTATTACTAACAGAAATTTCCATTGAGACGCGATAATCAGGGGTCACATGCGGGGTAACCTTCAGCTCAAGAACGATTTCTTTAAATTCTGTTGTTGTATTTCCACTTTCGTCCAGCTGTGTTAATGGATATTCTATACCCTGCTTGATCATCGCCTCGTTATTGTCCAATGTTAATATCTTAGGAGAGGAAATTATCTTAACCTGTCCTTCACTTTCAGCTGCCGCTATGGTGGCGTCCAACGTCCATGGTGTGCCGGTCACCTTGCTGAAATTAATTCCCAAACTTCCAAGGCTGGATATAGGCGGATTGGTTGCTACAAAGTCAAAACCACGAATATATTTATTGCCGACCGGACCGTAAGTTCCTGACAGAGTAACTCCAAGCTCCCTTGAGAAGTTATCACTGGCTTCGATAACTCTGGCTTCAATGATAACCTGTGGGGTTACCCGGTCGAGTTTTTGAACAATTTCCTTTGCTCGTTTAATGGATCGCGCCACATCCGACATGACAATCATGTTGTTGGTTTTATCAACGGTGATTCCGGCTTCGGAACGATTTGGATTGAATTTGCTTTTTCCCTCTGATGCTCCTGTTGATGTAAGATGTTTAGCGATTTCTGCGGCGTCCACATAGCTGATCCGCATAAATACGGTAATCAGCTCTTCCTGATTTTCGGCTGCTCGCTTGGCTGCTAATTTTGCTTTTCTTTCGTCTTCTTCCTTGGCCAGAGTTTGAAGGGTAGCAACCCGTATGATACCTTCTTCATATACTAAACCCAGCTTGTTCATCTTCAGGACCAGAGTCAGAACCTGGTCCCATGGTACGGGTTTTTCAAGGCTCAGTGTGACCTCTCCGCTGACATCCTTATCAATGGCAAAGTTTTCTCCGCTGATGTCCCGTATAATGCGAAATACGTTTTTAATATTGGTTCTAAAAAAATCGACGGAGATTTTTTTCCCAACATATTTCTTTTCAGTCTCCGTCCGGTAAAAATCCAGAGATTGCCTGATACCGGTGTATGCATCAGAGGTATTTTGACGATCAATATCATAAGCAGCACCCAAAGCGGCTTCTTCTGCTACTGACCGGGTTGATTCAGAACCGTGGGGTTTTGGATGTTTTACTTGAGGAGTTCCAACATGAATCATTTCATTACCGGCGCTTTCCTGTTTTGCTTCCGAATCGGCAGCCGGCTGAGTCATAACCTTTTTCCATAATGGAAGTTTGGCTTTATCAAGGGGCTTGGGCGATATTGAAGAAGCTTCAAAATGGAGCAACAGAAGATCATCGGTCTGTTCCACGAAATAGGGTACGGACTCTCGCAATTCAATGGTAACCAGAGAGGTGTCTTTCATGGCGTGTGTCTGAACCGGTGTTATACGGTCAACCGCGCTTTGAAACCGTGTGGTAATCAATGGACGCCGGCGATATTCCGGAAGCCTTGTATTATAAAGATTGAGCTGAAGCTTTTTATCATGGATCTTTTGTAAGTGATATTGGACCGGCAGTGTTGTCCCGATAATAATTGTGGATTTTCCGCCTTCTTCACCTGAAAAATCTATCCGGTTAATCCAGGCGGGGCTGTCTTTGTTAATTTGAGGTTCAACTTTATTCGCTGAGGTGTTTGCAACTACTCTTTCCTGCTCAGACAAGGCCGGCGGTTCCTCGTCATTTTTCGACTTATCGCTTGATTTTTCTTTTTTTTCTGATTCCGTATCGGGAAAAACAGAAATTTCAGATTTACTTTTGAATGTTATTTTAAGGCCCGTATCTTCTCTGGCTACTTCATAAGGAGCGTCTTTTTTTAATAAGATTTCAACTCGGGATGTATATGTCTTGGTTGTTAATTTAGAAGCCTTGATTGAGCTCACGATGTCACTGTCCGGCACATAGTCCGTATTGATATCGCCCAGATCAGTTTCAGGAAAATAAAGTAAAATGCCTGGAGGGAGAGGTTGTTTGACCGAAGTATAGGTAAGCATTCGGTTCCCTCTAATCCGTATTATAGACGATTGTAAGTTCTCGGTTAAACTTATATCGGTGATACGCTTGAGCTCAAAGGGTTGTCCGGCATCCTTTTTTATTTCTTTAACTGCCGTGGTGTTTGCAGCACAGCCAGACAAAACGATCATCAACGATCCCAAAAAGAAGATACCAGCGCCAATCCTTGACAATTTCCTAACCTTACCATTCATGTTATTCTTCTCCAGGAGGTTTTAATTTTAACTCTCTTTCACGGACAGAAATTTTACCGTAAATATCTTCAACCTCTTCTTCAACAATAATCCTATCCGATAATATTTTTGCTACCTTTCCAGAGTGTGTCCCGATATACGTGCCTTTCTTTATTACATACCCCTTTCCCGAATCTTCTTCAACCAGGGCTCTGTTCCCACTTTGGGCTCGCAATATTGCAACAAGTTTAAGCTGACTTAAATCGAGTTTTTCAAGGGGAGTGAGCAGCTTGCGCCGAACTGCTTTTCTATGCTTAACTGGTAAGTTCACAGGTTTTTCCTTGATTAATGGTGCAAACGGATCAAGTTTTCCTTCGGGGTTGTATAGGTCGCTTGTTTTCGGTGGTTCAATTTTTTCAGTTGTCGCGGATACTGAAGCAACCCGTTTTTCTTTTGCCACATCGACCTTTCCTCTTGAAACGTCAGGTGAAAGTTCGGGTATGGGCTTAGCGACCTCTTGTATTGGTCCAGGTTTTGGGACCTCAGTCTTTTTGGATTCTTGAGGTTTTGATTCTTCCTTTTTGTCAATAACGATCTTTTGGGTAATCTTTTTGGCTTTTGGAGGCGGTTCAGTTTTTTGATCACAACCTATCAGGAGGAAGAAGAAACAGATAAGAAAGATGAAAGTTCGCATTATGACAATTATTTTATCCATGATTTATGGCTGCTTTTTATTTTCTTTTTTTCGAGGATTCGTTGGATTTCGTTTCCACAAATCTATAAGTCACAGCAGTGCATGATGTTCTAAGCTCACCGCTCTCTTTTGCTGAGATCATTTTAATATCGTCTATATTGACAATCCGATGTAGTCGTGCAACCTTGTCGAAAAATAGGGCGGTTTTATGGTAGTTGCCCGTAACTATTATGGATACAGGAATTTCAGCATAAAATTCTTTGGTGCGTTCTCCTCTGGGTTCAAATAACAAAAATTCCAGGCCGGCATCCCGACCGGACTGGGAAATGCTTGACAGCAGAGAGGGAATTTCTTTTTTTTCGGGAAGTTTTTTCACGGCCATTTTAAATTCCGTTTTCGCCTTTTCCAGCTTATCCTGAAAATGTTTAAGCTGTCTTGCCTTTGCTTTTGCCCT
>JASFHC010000212.1:0-4586 GCA_050123435.1 Desulfobacterales bacterium | reverse complement strand
ATACTCTGATTCTCACGTGCCCTCGATTATAAAGGATGGTGTTCCAACTTTTTTTCTTACCTTGTCTTCCGCCTCCTTTCATAGAAAAATTTAATCAGTGGAAAGGATATGATTGCCGATCCATACCTAAATAATATGAAAATTTGGTAGCATTATTAACCTCCCGACGGAATAAAAACTACTGAGTCAGTCGGGAGCAATGGTGTTTGATGATAACTGAGATGAAACAACAGGAAGTTCAGTATCAGAAAAAACAGCTATGCACTTTCAGGAATCAGTATTCTCAAAAGGCGGATAACAGGATACAGAGCAGGATTATCTAAAAGTTACAGCTGTGGATCTCAGTATGAAAATAATTTTTAGACGTGAAATATAACCTCCGAACAGAACGAATTGTGTTCTGTCAGGAGGAATTTTTGCAGATTTTGAGGGGAATTTCCTTAAAACCAAACTCTCGTATGGAGTTTAAATGATGGCTGGCATATTCTTGTAAGCAAAAATCAATTAATATTAGCATGATACTTACACTATAATGAGTAACTAATAGATGATTATATCAATATAAAACAAAACAAGAATATAATAATAATCAATAACATATCATTCATGGTTGTCAAGAGAATAATTAAAAAGAATGTTAAATATTAAATGGTTAGATGCGACTTTGTGGTATTTATAAATACAATATTTCAGGAGCACGGGAGCTGTTTTGATGAAATTTATATTAAATTTTGGATAGTTTTGAGATGTTGCTTATGGATGGGAGCTAAATAAGATCGGAATCATGTAGAAATGTTTCAATATCGCGCCAGAAGGTGTCCCAACTTGGAGGGCAGTCGTTATGTCCGCTGTTGTAAGATATGAGTTGACCGTGCCGGGCTGCCTGATAGAGAGTGGTTCCATGCTTATAGGGAATGACATCGTCAAATTTGCCGTGGACAACAAGAATAGGGCCATGATAAGCTTGGATAATCACAAGATTATCAAAAGGGTCTCTGACCAGGAAATCTGGAACCAGATATTTTGATGCGAACGAACGGACGCTGACAAATGACGACATCAAAATAAGCGCCGCCGAAGGCCGATGAGCAGCAAGTGCGCAAACCGCGCCGCCGCCTAAAGACCGTCCGAAAAGAATGATTCTTGAGGGGTCGACATCCGGTCTCGCAACGAGCATATCATAAGCACGGATAAATGCTTGGGTGATGTTTTTTTGGTTGGGAGAACCCTTTGATCTCCCATATCCGGGATACTCTACAAGTAGCACTCCTATACCGAGATGAGTAAGCTTTTTAAGTTCATCTGGCCAGAAGTCGATAAGTTCTCCGTTTCCGTGGGCGAAAATAATCGCCGGCGCCGGTACTGTGACACTGCCTGCAGTTTGCGGGAGAAACCATGTTTCGATTTTTCCGAAACTTGTGGTCACCCAGATCTTTTCCAGGCCATAAATATTTTCAGTATGATAAGAGGGTCCTACAAGATAACGAGGAAACAACATTTGCCGCTGCATCACAAAAAGAAAACCGCAATAGACAAGATATAAAAAGAGTGCCCATGTAACAATTTTTACCAGGATATTCATTTTCACTCTCTCTTAATTAAGATCCAATATATTGTGTTATTTTTTTCTTGACATACAATATATTCCATGAAATAAAAAACCATACGTTTATGACACGATTAAAAACATCGTGTGATTTTTATCAACCGCCATATTAAATTTAACATATCCTCTGATAAGAGTCACACTTTTTGACAGACCTACGTTACGGAAGCCTGCTCGTTCTGCTAGGTTTGTTTTTATTTTTGATACTTAGTGCGGGGTCTTTGAACCAGACTTCTTTACTTCCGGCAAAACAATTTGTTTGCATATTTTTATACAAATGGTATTGATCGTAAAAAATTCAAAAAAATTCTGATAATGACCATATAGGAGAAGGGCAATGGGTTCAAAAGGTAAAATTTTAATTACGGAACAGGGAAATTTCGATTTAACCACCTACAAGTGGGATGATCATCTGTTTTCGGACAGCCTTACTAAAGAAAACCCCATTGAAACCAACCAGGCCATGGATATCAGCCGATTTTTGCGGGAAGAAATCGACAGTATGAAAAATAATACCATTACCATGCCGGACATAGATAAAATTATTCAGACCAAATTGCTGGAATACGGACTCAAAAATATCTCTCCGATTCGGCTGGACAAGTCCATGTTTATAAAAAATGGCCTGAAACTTTCAGAAAATGCAAAAAATGTATTGAAAAGAAGATATCTTAAAAAGGACAACAAGGGCAGGGTAATCGAGACTTCGGAAAGAATGTTCCAAAGGGTGGCCCGGCATATCGCAAAGGCCGAAAAAAACTATGGCAGTGATGCCGATGTTAAAAAAATGGAAAACATTTTTTACAATATGATGACGGAGCTTAAATTTTTGCCGAATTCACCCACACTCATGAATGCGGGACGCCGGCTGGGCCAACTCGCGGCCTGTTTTGTTCTTCCTGTTGAAGACAGCATGGACGGTATTTTTGATTCTTTAAAAAACGCCGCTATTATCCATAAATCGGGCGGCGGGACCGGTTTTTCCTTTTCACGGCTACGACCCAAAGACAGCAGGGTGGGAACAACCGGCGGAATTGCCTCCGGACCGGTTTCGTTTATGAAAATCTTTAATACGGCAACAGAGCAGGTCAAACAGGGAGGGACTCGCCGAGGAGCCAACATGGCCATTTTGAGGGTAGATCACCCGGATATCATGGAGTTCATTTACTGTAAGAAAAATAATAACGAACTGAACAATTTTAATATTTCGGTCGGTGTCACGAATGCCTTCATGAAAGCAGTTGCAAAAAATAGCAACTACGACCTGATAGACCCCCGTGAAAACAAAAAGGTCGGAGAGCTGAATGCCGCAGAAGTTTACCAGGCGTTGGTGGAACAGGCCTGGAAAAACGGGGATCCCGGCGTCATATTTTTAGACAGACTTAACAGGGATAATCCAACCCCTACATTAGGAGAAATAGAGAGCACCAATCCTTGTGGAGAACAACCGTTGCTTCCCATGGAAGCATGCAATTTGGGCTCCATCAACCTGGCCAAGTTTGTTGCGTATACTGACGGAGAGCCGGTCGTTGACTACGAGGCCTTAAAAGAAGTTGTATTTTGGAGTGTCCACTTTTTGGACAATACTATTGATATGTCCAAATACCCCCTTGCTGAAATCGACGAAATGGTTAGAGGTAACCGTAAAATTGGATTGGGGGTCATGGGTTTTGCAGATTTGCTTTATCAGTTGAAAATTCCTTATAACTCGGAAAAGGCTTTTGAAACAGCCGAAGAAGTTATGGGTTTCATTCAAAAAGAGTCCCACGAAGCCTCAAAATGTCTGGCTGAAAAAAGAGGGGTTTTTGAAAATTTTGATAAGAGTATTTTTAAAAACCAAAAAGGATGTGCCTATCGAAATGCCTCCACGACTACCATTGCACCGACCGGCACATTGAGTATAATTGCAAACTGCTCCAGCGGCGTGGAACCGCTTTTTGCCTTGAGTTTTGTTAGAAACGTCATGGATAATGATAAATTATTGGAGGTGAACCCGTACTTTGAAAAAGTGGCTCAAGAAAGAGGTTTTTATAGTTCCGATTTGATGGATACCATCGCCCTTGAAGGGGGGATTCAGCACATAGAAGAAATACCGAAGGATGTTCGCGAGATTTTTGTAACGGCACATGATATATCTCCCGAATGGCACATCCGAATGCAAGCCGCTTTTCAGAAGCATACCGACAATGCGGTTTCCAAAACGGTTAATCTGCCCAGTGACGCCACCGTGGACGATGTATTAAAAATTTATAATCTGGCTCATGAACTGGATTGCAAAGGCGTTACCATATACAGGGACGGAAGCAAGGAAAATCAGGTGCTTTCCATTGCCAGAACGGAAAAGCTTGGCGAAACTTCGATTACCAGGGTCAAAGAACGTCCGGAAACACTTGAAGGGTTTACTTCCAAAATGAATACGGGAATGGGCCAGCTTTATGTCACGGTAACCGAATTGGATGGACACCCTTTTGAGGTGTTTGCCACAATCGGCAAATCCGGGCGGTCCACCACTGCAAAGACCGAAGCCATAGGCAGGCTGGTTTCACTGGCCTTCAGATCCGGGGTTCGAGTAGAAAAGGTTGTAGAACAACTAAAAGGTATCGGCGGGGAGCATCCTGTTTTTCAAGAAGGAGGCCTGGTTTTGTCAATACCGGATGCCATTGGCAGGGTCCTTGAGAAACGGTATTTGAAAGACGGAACTTATAAAAAACGAAGATATGGCAACAGCCTTCTCGGAGAAATTTGCCCGGAATGCGGGAATACCATCAGCTTTGAGGAGGGCTGTATGATGTGCCATTTCTGCGGCTTTACCAAATGCGGGTAATAATTTATTATGCGTATCGATCAAAATCCGCTATTTAGAAAAGTAATCGTTCCCTGGTATGACTCTGAAGCAGCATGTTACACTGTAATTTTTTTCATGTTTCTTGTGTTCTTATTTGGTTTTGCAGGTATTTCGGCGTCGCGCGAAAACATAGCG
>JASFHC010000211.1:0-4646 GCA_050123435.1 Desulfobacterales bacterium | reverse complement strand
GCGAGCCTCTCCAGAATTTCGAATGGAATTCGTGTCGGTGTTGCGGTCCGCGCATCCACGCTTTCCCAGCAGCGCACCTCAATCTGCTGACCGAAGTCACGCTTGCCGTCGCGCATACCGGTTACGCGATCTTCATGGAGGATGGCCATGTACTGGAATGCACCGGTGTCCTTGAGCAGACGCTCTACAACCACGGTTGCTTTTCGGACCGTCCGGATGCGTTCCGGAGTGGCCTCGCCGATCACCCGTGCCGAGAGGGCCGGACCCGGGAACGGGATGCGCTCGAATAGCTCGGGCGGAAGCCCTAAGGCTTTGCCAACCTTTCTTACACCGTCTTTGCGAAGCTGAATAAGCGGCTCGATGATTCGGTAACCGAAAGCCTCCTTGGGATCGATTCCAAGCTGCTCAAACACATTGTGCTGACGCTTTATTCCTGCAACAGTCTCGTCAATATCGGTCAGAATAGTGCCTTGGACAAGGTGTTTTGCTCCGATTTGTTTGACCATGCGTCCGAATACATCCCGGTAAAAGGATTGGGTAATAGCCTCGCGCTTCTCTTCCGGATCCGTGATTCCTCTGAGCGCAGCAAAGAACTCTTTTTTCGCATCCACTACTT
The DNA here is from genome assembly GCA_050123435.1 of Desulfobacterales bacterium. Classification (GTDB taxonomy): domain Bacteria; phylum Desulfobacterota; class Desulfobacteria; order Desulfobacterales; family UBA11574; genus S5133MH16. Next base: position 4,030 of record JASFHC010000211.1, on the reverse strand, counting down.
CAACCGTAACGCCAAGTTTTTGGAAAAGACCCACAACCTGTTCCGGTTCTCCCTCGCGCATGAGGCCGTTTTCGATGAAAACGGTTTTAAGGCGTTTGCCCAGAGCCCGATGCCCAAGCATCGTGACCGTAGACGAATCCACACCTCCTGAAAGGGCATTGATCGCCATCCCCTCTCCAACCATTTGCCGGATCTCTTTAATTTTATCATTGATGAAACTCTCTGCGTTAAGCTCCTGAGCGGTAATCTCCTTAATCATATGCATAGCTCCTTTTCATATAAAAACGAAATTAACTCGGAAAAACCAGAAAAATATGTGTAATAATTGCAGATCTCATGAGCGCCTCCATACCAACCAGTTAAATCGGCTCGCAATATGCGATACACTTGATCTCTACTTTGGCGTCCTTTGGCAGGGCACGTACTTCCACCACGGCCCTGGCCGGTCGATGCTCAGAGAAATATCCGCTGTAAATTTCGTTGAACTCGGCAAAATCACCCATGTCGGTGACAAAAACATCCACCGCCGTCACACAATTCAGATTGCATCCTGCGGCCAGCACGATCTGTCGAAGATTCTCCAGAGCCTGGCGTGCCTGGGACGCAAAATCAGGGCTTACCAACTCCCCGGCTTGGGGCCGAATTCCGAGCTGTCCACTTACAAAAAGCCAGGAGCCCACCGCTATGCCCTGGGAATATGGGCCGATGGCAGACGGCGCTTGATCTGTTTGAATCACGTTACACTTCATGATAATCTCCTTCTTTATTACCAGTCATAGAGAATTTCCCAGTTTTCCTTAAAAGAAGTATCTTCCTGTGTGTAATGATACGACAAGGTCTTATCTTTGCCGGAATTATTACTAATTTCTTCCCCCCAGTATCTTATGTAGATTGCCGGAATCATTCGGGGAGCGTTGTCAGAACTACCTACCGCAGAGGATTCTTTCACCCACATCTCTTTTTGCTCTATCACCTTCCATATACTGCCGGAGACTTTGCTTCTTACCCGTTCACCGACATGAGGAAGCTCCAGTTTATCCCGCAATTCTTTAAATCTGTATACCGAAAGTTCACCGTAATCTAGTATTCTTTCACCAAAAATCATAATGCCAATGGCGCCAATGGGCGCCGTCAAGAGAATGGACAGCACCGCAACCGCCAGAATTACCTCTCCTGAGGCCACGCCCGCCGCGAGGGGAATCGCCCCAATGGCGGCCTGGACAGTTGCTTTGGGAATATAAGCCACCACGCAAAACAGTTTCTCTTTCCAATCAAAAGGTGTTCCAATGAGAGACAAATACGTTCCCACACTTCTAAAAACAAGACCGATAAAAATTACCAGCGCTCCGGCTAGGCCTGCTTCCCAGGCCACATGAATGTTCACCTGAGCTCCTACCAAAACAAAAAGCAAAAGCTCTGCAAACAACCATAGTTTCTTTAGTTTCTGAGAAATAATATGTGCAATGGGCTCGGATTTTTCCAAAATAATGAAACCGATAGCCATGACGCCTAAAAGGCTGGCCACGGGCACATGTTTTGCGCAAACCGCTTCCAGCCAGGTAAGAACTATGGCAACCCCCATAACCAGCATGGTCCGTTTTGGAGGACGCCAGTCATATTTTGTAAAAAGCCGATATAAAAAATATCCGGGGATGAGTCCGACGACGATGCCAAGAACAATAGAGACGGGAATTGCCCCTAATTGTATCAGAATATTTGTCTGTTCCCCGCCGTACATGCCTAAAAATACAGTGAACAGAACAATAACAAAAACATCATCCAAAGAAGACGCCCCCAGGATCATTGTGGGAATGGCCTTTTTGGACCCCCGCCCTCGATCCATAAAATCAATCATGAGCGGGACAACAACGGCCGGAGATACTGCTCCCAATATACTGCCAAGGATGGCGGCCTCGAGATAGGTGATGTGGAGCAGTTTGGGCGCCACGAGCATAACTCCGCCGATTTCGAAAACAGCCGGTACCGCGCTCATAATAACCGCCGCACGTCCCACCCGGTTCAATGCATCCCGGCGAAGCTCAAAGCCGGCCCTAAGCAGAATGACTATTAGTGCTATTTTTCTGAAATCCCCGGAAACTTTCATCATCTCAGGAGACATAAAATTCAAAACATAAGGACCAACAAAAACTCCGACGATGAGCATGCCGATAAGACCCGGCAATTTCAGACGTTTAAACAGATAATCGGCCCCTAATCCCAAGATGATGATAAGTGCCAAGCTAAAAGCCATGTGATCCTCAAATTTTCCGGTTTATTTTTACTGTTATAAACATCCTTTCGGATACAAAAAGACGGCTTCAAAACCTTTTAAAAAATTGGTTTAATACTGTCAAACGCTTTTTGTGTTTGCTCTTTTGAGTTTTGGGTACTCGTGATAGTATAAAGATATAAGAAAGAGATCTCCATGTAACGCATTTTTTATTCCGTTATTTGCTCTCTTATGCTTTTCATGCTCAGAAGAAAACTCAGCAAAAACAATTCCTGGAAAAAGAAATGGCCAGATGAATTACCAGGTATAATAAGAAATGTTACAAGGACTCCCTGGAATGCTTTTTTCGGGCTCACGAGGTGTTTGTTGTCGAGGAAATTAAGGAGTCAGCTTTTTTTATCTTCCCAGGGATCAACATGGACAATAACTTTGTCCAGATCTTCGACCTTATCTATCAGACATTTTTCTACCGCTTTGGCAATCCGGTGCCCTTGAGCCACAGTCAATAGGGCATCGACAATGATGTGAATTTCTATTTGGTATCGCCCTCCGGATGTTCGTACTCTGAGATCGTGAGAATCGATCACCCCGTCAACGCTCAAAGAGCATTGGTTGATCTCGTTTAGAATTTCCGAGCCAGGAGCCGCATCGCTCAGTTCATGCAAGGAGTTTCCAAGGATCTCCAATCCGACTTTTATGATGAAAAAGGAAACCAAGAGGGCGGCGAATGTATCAAATATATGCCACTCAGGCTTAATATTCGCACACGCCACGCCCAACAGAACCGCAACTGATGAAAGGGCATCTGATCGATGATGCCAGGCATTAGCTACGATGAGTTGACTCTTAACTCGGCGCCCGACACGCACTGTATAATGATAAAGCGTCTCTTTTAAAGCAATAGATAAAACTGCCCCAAACACTGCCAACATCGTGGGATGATATTCCTTTTGAAGATAAATATCCATGGCTGCCCGGACACCTAAATATAACGCGCTAATAATAAGAAGCAGCCCTACTGTAGCGGCAGCTATCGTTTCGATGCGGCCATGCCCAAAAGGATATTTGTCATCCGGAGGCTTTCGACCACTCTTTATCCCGAATAACACAACGATATCAGTGAAAAGGTCGGAAATAGAGTGTACCGCATCCGCTATAAGGGCATGGCTATTTCCAATTATACCGGTTATAAACTTAAGGCCAATCAGAAAGATATTGACAAATCCACCTACCAGCGTGATCGATTTGGCCTCTCGGGCTGACGTTATTTCAGACATAGACAATGCTCATAGGATAATATGTATTGCGACCACAACCATGCATATCAGTGCTGCCGTTCATGTACAATAACAAAAAATAGAAACTAAACCGTAATGTGATTAAAAGAATAAAAATCTTGACAAGTGTCAATTTCAATTTATTTTTTGTTTATTCAATTATTCATTAATCACAGTTGCCCGAAAAAGATCAATTAAAATAGAGATATAAATAGCCATATCCAATAAATAAGTCTTGTATATTGATTTAAAACGATTCTTATTATCAGGAAAGATTATTATGCCAACGACAACACATTTAAACGCATCGGAAAAATTTGAGATCCAGACATACAAGCAACCAAAGGACATAGCAACCTTACTGAGAACCCACGTGGCTTTTTCCGGTTCACCCCGCAAAAAACCAAACGACTCCGCAAAAATTATTCTGATAGCCGATCCATTTAGCACCAATACGTTCTATTACGAATTCAATACCGAAGATATTTCTTATGCTGAAGAACTTCCAAATCTGACAAGCCCT
>JASFHC010000210.1:0-4656 GCA_050123435.1 Desulfobacterales bacterium | reverse complement strand
CTTGTAAAAGCGGTGTGTTTATTTTCGGAACAAAGGTACGCAGCCGGATAAAATCGGGATCTATCTGATTGAGTACCTTTGCCGTCTCCCTGGCATGAAATAAGGTGCGGCTTTTTCCGCCGATACCCAGAATAACATACAGGCTCAGTTCTATGCCGGCGTCCATCACCCATTTTCCGGCTTCTATCTGCTCTTGGCTGAAGGTTCCCTTTTTTATCCGCTTTAGAATCACATCGTCCCCCGATTCCAGACCCACATGTATCCGGGACAGGCCCGCCTCAGCCAAACGTTTCAGCCCATGGGGCCCTTTTTATAGACCATGCAAAAGGTGCATTTATTGTGAGGACAGCCGATGGTTGCCTGGATTAAAAGAGAGTCCGCCTCGCTGGGGGGTCTGTAAATGGGTCCTTGGTAACGCATACAAAATTTGATGGAAATCCTGGATTTTTTCCTGTAATTAATTCAATCAATGGTTCATACTACAAAATGAATCAAAACGCATTATGAAATCCGGGTATTAATTTAACGTTTCGGAAATTTGACAAGCCACTCTTTTTCTCTGGAGCGTCTCATGCAAGAGACAAACTGGTATGTCATAACCGGGGCGCCAAGCTCCGGGAAGACTGCAGTCATCATCGCACTTGAACAACTAGGCTACCCGGTTGTTCATGAAGTTGCGCGCACATATATCGATGAAGAATTAAAAAGGGGAAAAAGTATCGCACAAATAAAAGCGGATATCTTATCGTTTGAGCGCTATATTTTGTATAAAAAGATTGAAATTGAAAAATCTCTTTCCAAAGACGCGACGGTTTTCCTGGATCGTGCGGTTCCGGACAGTATTGCATATTATATTCTGGAAGGATTATCTCCGGATGAACCCATTAAAAAGAGCAAACGAAACCGATATAAAAAAATTTTTTTATTTGAAAGATTACGGTTTGAAAAAAATGGTGTACGCTCAGAAAATGATAAGATCGCAGCCAAGCTCGATCATATCTTAAAGGAAAGTTATCAAATGCTGGGGTATGAAATTATTAACGTTCCACTGATCTCTATCGACGATCGCGTCGATTTTATTGTAAAGTGTCTTTAAGTGTCAAAATTTATCTTTTCAAAGCAAAGCTCGTTGATTTTTAATTTCTTAAACAGGTGTTATTTCCTGAATTTTGCACAAGTCGATGCAATTTTAGAAAATTGTTGATTTATTCGGCCTAATCTCTATTCTTATGGAATCTGCGACGGAGTTTTTCCTGTTCATCCGGGGGCAGCATATCCCATTTATCAAGCTTTTTCCTGATAGCACCTCGTTCATTAGGAGAAAGCTCTTTCCATTGCTGAAACCATTGCTGAAAATGTTCGCGTCTTTCAGGAGGAAGCTGCCGCCACTTCTCCATTCTATGTCGCAACATCTGCTGTCTTTCCTGAGGTAGCGACTGCCATTTCCGATACCTTCCCTTGAGCCTGGCTTTCTCTTCAGGTGTTAAACTCCGATAATCCTTTTTGTAATTTTTTGCCTGAAAATAAAATTCTTTGTTCCGTCTCATACGGTTACGAGTCCCCTGATTACCACGGCTGTAAATCGACTCCCGATCATCTGGAACAATCTCTTGGCTGAATTTTTTCATTTGTCGGGCATAGACTTTTCTGGAAAACCGGTATGACTCGCCCCAGGTCAATTCAGTGCAAAAAATGGAAAACCCGAGAATAAGAGTCAACACAACTCCCCATGCCTTCAAACTATTTAGTAACCTGTTTTTATGTCCTGCCATAGAAGATGCTCCTTAATCACCTGAGGGTTTCGACTGACCAAAGACGAAACCTTATATCGTAGCACTCCCCCCGTTTATCACTTTTCCCAGTTTCTCCAGAGTATCCATTTCTTCCAAAAGCTCCAGGTTTTCAAGAAGGTCGAGATCCTTAGCAATCAGCTGTTCTTCCACCCCCCGGTCAGATACGGTCCGAACAGCAGTAGTGGGTTGCAGCCCTTTTAAGCCAAACCACCCAAAAGCGACGATCAAGAGACAGCACGCAGCCAGAGCATGAATCGGCTTAACATATCTGCCGATAAATGGTTTCCGAATCCATTTTTTGTCGCTGTTTCCTCTAAGTTTTCCGAAAATTGCATTCTGAAGTTCTTTGACCTCTTTATGTGAAAGAGACGCTGCAGGCAGAGTTTCCTTCACATTTTCAAGCAGCCCGAGTAGAACTTCCCGCTCCAAAGAGCACCCTCTGCATGTCTTAAGATGCTTTTCCCAATCCAGACGCTCTTCCTTAGTCAACTCTCCGTATACATCCAACCAGAGCGTTTCTTGTCTATCGGAACAATGTTTCATACATTCACCTCCTATGGCTGGGCCCATTCTTGTAAGGCATCCCGCAAAAAGTGGGTTGCTCGAAAAAGATGGCTCTTGACCGTTCCTTCGGCCGCTCCCATTATTTGAGCAATTTCGTGTATTCTCATCCCGTTGAGCACTTTGAGTTGAAAAGCTATCCGCTGCCTCTCAGGAAGGGACTGTATGGCCTTTCTAATTTCTCGTGCGAGCTGTTTGTTGATTAGTATCGTCATGGGATTAGAATGCTCTTGAGGTTCCGGATATACTTCATAGCCTTCTTTTGAAGGCGCTTTTTCTCTCTGCTCCCGGTGCCAGAAAGAAAAGATCCTTTTCCATCTGCTGTGACGCCGCCTCCAATCTAAACAAGTCGTTACGAGGATTCGATAAAACCAGGTATAAAAAGCCGATTTTCCTCGAAAGCTTTTTAAACTCCGAAAAGCACGTAAAAAAGCCTCTTGCACAACTTCCTTGGCTTCCTCACTATCGCCAAAACACATATTGTAAGCGATTGTGTAAGCTTTTCCCTGATATCGCCTGACCAGCTCCTCTGATGCCGCTTGGTCACCGGTTCGTGCCCGAGCAACAAGCCCCTCATCCTCCATCGGCATAGGAGACTTATCCTCTTCGCTCACAATAACCTGCCCTTCTCGATTCGTTACCCGTACGGCATCGATTTCCTATTGTAGATAAAAACAGACTCGATAACGGAATCAAAATCCATTTGACATTCGGCGGGTTTCTTGGATTCCCATCGTAGATTTATTTACCTAATGTCCATCCAGAAATGGTAGATTTTGGTTTCCGGCAAAACCCGAGCGAGTTTTCAACCACAGGCATAGCGCGCTATTTCGAGGATTGAAAACGAGCAAGAACGCCGCCAGGACCCGAAAGATGCCGTTTAGGGATGGACATTACCTATGATTCCATTACATCTCTTTTCTAATTGGGGCGAAAGCCCTAATTCTATACCTACTAGTATGCCCATGGCACTCGAGAGTCAACCAAAACATTTCTCATTGGATTATTGATTCCTTGTTATTTGTCGAATCCGTCAAGCCGTGGCAGGTTTTTGTATTCCTTTATGCTTACTGTATTTTCTCCTTGTGGTTACGCCTGAAACCCGCCCAAATTTTTTTCATGTTTTTCAGGTAATCCTTTTTAAGCGTTGTACGTCTTATAATTATAGACGTCCTGGAATTAAAAAGGTTTACCCCGTCGGACCATTGGGAACCAATATAAAATAAATACAAAATATTCTTATTATTTTAGTAAGTTGTCCGGGTCAACGCATTTATATTTCTATATGCCGATACCGCTTTTTTGAAACACTATCCAGCTTGACACGTAAGATGCACGATAGTATAAAATTATTAATGATTTTAGACCGCAACCCGGATGTAAAAGTGGTTTCCATTAATAGACCTGTATTTACAAAAAGTTATAGAATTTTCGAAAAGTTAAATTAAGGGAGCTAAACAATGAAAAAAACAATTGCAATCATTGCGAGTCTGGTACTGGCTGTATCTCTGTTTTCGTGTGCAGGGCCGACACAAAAGGAAAGAGGCGCAAAAACCGGAGCGTTAATTGGCGCTGCAGGTGGCGCAATTCTCGGTCAAGCTATTGGTGGGCATACAGAATCTACTCTTCTGGGAGCTGCAATCGGAACTGCTGTCGGGGGTGTCTCTGGTTATCAAATCGGTGCGTACATGGACAGACAGGAGCAAGAGTTGAAAGCTGCGATGGCTGCGAGTGAGGCTGCCAGCATCCAGAGAACCCAGAATGTTTTGACGGCTACTTTCCGTTCTGAATATTTGTTTGACTTTGACTCTTCAACCTTAAAACCGGGAGCATATGCTGAAATCGGCAGAGTTGCCAACATATTAAACAGATATCCACAAACAAACATCAGAGTCGAGGGCCATACCGATTCAAAAGGTTCTGAAGAATATAATCAAACTCTGTCTGAAAAACGGTCACTTGCAGTTAAGAACGCCCTGACGCAAAGGGGGGTAGATCCGACGAGAATACAAACCGTGGGTTTTGGTGAGTCACAACCCATATCTTCAAATGACGACATGAATAGAAGGGTTGTAATTGTAATTATACCCACTTAGTGCCCGAACGAGAACTGTCTTTTCCGCCAATATCTGCGCCTGCCCCGTGGAATGCGTAGCCTATTCCTCTTTCGTTCGGGAACTATTTAGAAAATATAGAAAAAAAGGGGGTAAAAAAATGAAAGTTTTAGGAACAGCCCTAATATTAATAATTTGTTTTTCTCCTTTGAATACTTTTGGCGGGTGTATAAAAGGAGATTGTATGA
>JASFHC010000209.1:0-4679 GCA_050123435.1 Desulfobacterales bacterium | reverse complement strand
GTGGGTATCTGAACTGGGAACCGTGGTTATCGATCACCTTCAGTCAAATAATATTATGGCGGTAGCAAAACATTTTCCGGGAATCGGTCGCATCATACTGGATCCCCATGATGAAATCTCTGACCTAGATGTTGATGCCGACGCCATGCAAGCCACAGATCTGCTTCCGTTCAAAGCCGCCATAAACATTAACGTAGCCGGAATCATGCTTTCTCACATTCGATATCCAAACATGGATGCCACGTGGCCCGCAAGCCTGTCAGCGACCATTGCCCATGATCTTCTTCGCAAACAAATGGGGTATGGCGGCGTCATCATGACAGACGATCTGGACATGGGCGCCATTAAAAAACATTACAATATCAAGTCTGTTATCCAACAAATTCTTTCAGCGGATATAGACATCGCTTTAATCTGTCATAAGGGCCCGGATATTGAAAATGCTTTTGAAGAGATTTTGAGATCCTTGTCTAATTCTAACAGGATTAAAGAAAAAGGACTTCAATCTTTAAAAAGGATCATGAGGCTGAAAACAAAATATTTAAAATTTTAGCCGAACAGCCTGTTGACTCCAATGAGACCAACTTTTTGTAACAGTTTAGTGCTATCTACGGTGTTGAATTTCAATGGTCACCTCATTAACCCATTCCCCTATATTGTGCTTTAGGATGCGCCTTAAGGGCTGGACAGGCTTCACATAACTTGATATAGCCCCGAACCTTCCACATATCACATTAAGCGTTAGGAGAAATTGAAATGAATAAAACGAGAGTGGTCCAGATTGGTCTGGGGCCTTTGGGACAGAAAATAGCCCAGTTTATTGCACAAAGAAAAAGCCTTGAAGTCATTGGCGCTGTCGATGTTTCACCTGAAATAATTGACAGAGATATAGGGGAACTATGCGGCCTTGATAACATGGGAATTAAGATTCAAAGCTCAATAGGAGAATGCCTCAGGACCGCCAAACCTGATGCGGTTATATTGACAACCGTTTCAACGATGGAAAAGATTACGCCTCAAATTGAGGAGATTGTCTCCTACGGCATTCCGGTTGTTTCTACCTGCGAGGAACTCAGTTATCCTTGGGATGCCTCCCTGAGTTTGTCGGAACGAATAGATAAGGCCGCAAAAACAAATCAAGTGGCTGTGCTCGGCACCGGTGTTAATCCTGGCTTCTTAATGGATTCCCTGCCGACATTCTTGACATCTGTATGTCAGGATGTTCAAAGAATAACCGTTCATCGAATCCAGAATGCTGCATTTCGGAGAATACCTTTTCAAAAAAAAATTGGAGCAGGATTAACACTTGAACAGTTTGAAAACAAAAAGAAGGAAGGAATTTTGAGGCATGTGGGCCTGACAGAATCCGTTCAGCTGATCGCAAGCCGCATGGGATGGGAATTGAATAAAACAGAAGATATTTTGGTTCCTGTTATAGCGGATAGAGAGATCATAACCGATACAATGAGAATTCCCGTAGGATATGCTACAGGCGTGCAGCAGATTGGAAAGGGCTATGTCGGTAATGAGGATAAAATCATCCTGGTTTTTCGGGCTTCTATTGGCGAACCTAACCCGCAAGACTCGATTGAAATCAAAGGAACTCCAACGATTAAATCTATCATTGAAGGCGGCGTGCATGGGGATGTTGCAACGTGTGCCATCACCATAAATGCTCTTAAGCAAATTATTAAAACACAACCAGGGCTCAGAACAATGGCTGATATTTCAATGGTATCCTTCTTCTCATAGAACTTGATACGCCTGATCCACAAATCGAATCGAATTTCTTAACAAAAGAATAATAAAATAGCTCGAATGGTTGTTTTTTTTACGCTTGATATTCTTTGACGGATCGCACTGTGTCTTTGATGGTGTCAATGATTATAAAATGGCCTTGGAACAAGATGTTGCCCGAAAATTTTTATGAGATATCCGGACTATGACATTGAGATTAGGTAAGATCTCAGATTCATCTGTCTGTTTTTCAGACCGAATTTTTTGCGCAGGTTTTTTCGATGAAAATTGACGGTGGTTTCGGATATGTTCAGTATACCTGCAATTTCCTTGCTGCTCTTTCCGTCTTTTATTAAGGCAACCACTTTTATTTCCTGGGGGGTCAGAATAATTTGGGCATTTGAAAATTTTTGAAGGAGCGGAGAAATAATATCCTTAAGATGATTTTCAATGATTTCAACAAGTGTTTTATTTCCGGGTTTTAATGGAGCTTTCTTTAATTTTTCAACATACGGAAAAACCAACTCCTTGACATTGGTCAATACATTTTTTTCAAGCTCAAGCTTGTCGTTTTCCCGTTGTTTGATCAGCACTTTCAGCGCAATGTTGGCTTCCTCAAGGCTTTGCTTCTGTTCTTTGAGTTTTTTACGGCTTTCTCTTAATGCTTCTTCGATAAGTTTCAAAGCCGTTATATCTTCATGACTAATGATCACCCGAATGGGTTTGGTATCAGACATCCGGATGGCCCGCATGTAGTACCAATGACGGCTGTCCTGAAAATGGCAGGGATAATCAAATAAAAACTCCTTGGTATAGCCCTGGACAACTCTCCGAATTCCTTCTGCAATATTATGTGCATCTGACGCATCCTCTCCTGTGGCAGAATCGCAAACCTCCAGGTAGTTGATTCCCCTGTAGTCAAAGTCTTCCGGCATGCCGTTTTTAAACGAATAAGTATTCCATGCGCGATTGGTTTCGAGGATAACACCGTTTTCGTCCAGAATGGCGATGTGTGCAGAAAGCGAGTTAATGACTGCTTTGGCCAGTTCTTCGGAAAAACTCAACGGCTCAATATGGGGCTTTACTTCCTGCGGCCGTTTTTTCATTCGTATACTCCCTGATTAGAGAAATAAAAATATGTCGTCTTTTCGATGAGACTTAATCATTTTATACTAATCTATTGTATAGGTCATTGTAAAGTGGATAGAGAAAAACCCCCCACAGAATATCAACCATCACAACTTTTAGCGGCCAATTCTCAATGGTGGCCATATTTGTCAAATCGTATGTGGCATAAGTGAAAAAATCATACAAACCACGCCGCAAAAGCGCCTTGCCCAAGGATTCTTTTTCCAGTGCCGGCACAACGGCAAAAACAAGAATACCGACAATATAGATAAGATTAAAGCTGACTAGATAAGGGATTTATTTTGTCTTCAATTTTTTCAGCACGTTCGAGAGCTGAATCACATGTCTGCGCTCTTCCCTGATGATCTCTTCGATCCGATCCTGTCCGGACTGAACCGGTATCAAATCTTTGATCCCCAAATAAAAAAGAATGGTGTCCTTCTCAAGACCCACGGCAGTTTGGAGGATTTCCTCGAGGGTTTCATCTCCAGTGAGGGAATCCGCAACAGAAGGGCTCCCTTCTCCGCCCATGGTGTCCGCCATTGCGGCAAGATACTGAGACACCTCGTCATAGGGGTCGAACACCTTCGGGTCTTTTTCCTTTTGTTTGAGGGTCGTTCGCATTTCGGTGAATATCTTTTTGTGCTGATCTTCCATTCTGGCAAGGCCTTCCAGAAATTTTTTATTTTTGGTATCGGATTGCAAACTTGCGGCCTTTCGGTAAAATTCAGCACCATTTTTTTCAATGCGGATTGCCATTTCAAAAATCTCATCTGCGTTAAATACAATGGCCATTTTATTTCCTCCTTTTTTAACTCTCGTTCCAGCGAACAATTCGGTGTGTTATCGATAACCGTTAAATTGAGCCTTAGGGGGGTAATCTTTTAAAGATTTCTTTTAATGCCAGCAAGGTTCCGATAAGTGGTAATTTTAATTTTCCGATATCTATGTTTGGACATTAAAATGCGATTTTCCTCAAAAATCCAACAGAATACTTACCCGGAAAAATCGATGGATACACCTTTTTTTTAAGGTCTTCAAGTATTTCCTCTAATTGGGATTTTTCACAATCTTCAATGTGGTAGACATTTTTTACGCCATCTGTAAACATCAATACAAAATGGCCGTTCTCATCCAGGCAGGCCTTACGAATATAATCATCGTCAAGCCAGGGGGAGAGTGATTTCATAAAATCATACAAATTACATGTTTTCATTGAAACACCTCCTATTTCCCAGAGTTTACCGAAACGCCAAGCGGGACTCAATAGAATTATTTGCGAGGGGCATAAAATCTCTTTATATCCCATTTTCATCAAAAAACAAAGTCCAAAAGGAGCGTATTTTTCTGCCTATCCCCTGCGACTTTTCAAAAAAACTATGATTTGAAATTATGGATAAGATGTTTATAATTAACTTTTGATACAGAAGGCTGTTAAAATCTTAATGAGTAGCATCTATGATCACTATCGCTTTTTCATCTCATCGCGCTGAAATTATCCCTTTGGCCCGCCAAATCATGGAGCAACACCAGATTATTGTGCTGGAAGAACCTCCGCATCCAAATTTCGCAGACATGCTTAATGATAATCTGTCGATTGATGACTATCTGATGGAAATTGATATTGAATTTCCCGAGTTTGACCGTTTGATGTGTAATGAGGCCAGAAGGCTTCACCAAAAGGGGAAAAAACTACTGCAAATTGAACCTTACCTGGAAAGACTTCTCAACATCCATGAATATTTTGCACAGGGCATGACACCGGTAGACATCTTAAATATGGCTGATTTAAAGGCCGTATATTTGGCTGAAAA
>JASFHC010000208.1:0-4682 GCA_050123435.1 Desulfobacterales bacterium | reverse complement strand
GATGTAGATTATGATCTTTCGGACATTCTTTTTATTACTACAGCTAATACGCTGCCGGAGATACCGCTACCCTTACAGGACAGAATGGAAATTATTCGTTTGCCCGGCTATGCCGAGTATGAAAAATACTATATCGCAAGAGACTTTCTTTTATCCAAACAGATTGGAATGAACGGACTTAAAGATAAAAATGTACATTTTTCCAAGGAAGCTGTTCTTACAATTATCCGGAGATATACACGAGAATCAGGAGTTAGAAACCTTGAGCGTGAAATTTCTTCAATCTGCCGCAAAATTGCCCGTAAAGTGATAACGAATAAAAAAAGCAACGGTTTTAAGGTTACCTCAAAATCCGTGCAGAAATATTTAGGGCCGCCACGCTTCAAAGAGCTTCAGATAGAAGAAAACGATCAAGTCGGAATCGTTACCGGCCTTGCCTGGACACAAGTTGGCGGGGAATTACTCTGTATTGAAACACTGATTATGCCCGGTAAGGGAAAGCTTGATATGACCGGCAAATTGGGAGATGTAATGAAAGAGTCTGCTCAGGCGGCCGTAAGTTATGTGCGATCACGTGCCGATTGTCTCGACATAGACAGAAAATTTTACAGAAAATTTGACATTCATATTCATATACCTGAAGGCGCCATTCCAAAGGATGGCCCGTCGGCCGGGATCACAATGTGTACCTCTTTGGTTTCGGCACTTCTGAAAAGATCTGTTTATCATGATATTGCCATGACCGGTGAAATAACTTTGAGAGGACGTGTTCTGCCTGTCGGTGGAATAAAAGAAAAAATCCTGGCCGCTCACAGAGGCGGCGTCAAAAAAGTTCTTATTCCTAAAGAAAATAAAAAGGATTTAAAGGATATACCCTCTGCGGTGTTAAAAGAGCTTGAAATTGTTTTGGTGGAGCACATGGACGAAGTTTTGCCTCATTCGTTGATTTTAAATGAAGGAGATACGCTTTATAAAGAAAACGACATGGAGTTTGACATCATAAAAAAAGAAAAAGAAATGGATCTGGAGCAGCGATCAGCGTTGATATAAAAAAATTTATACGGGATATTTTTTCAGAACAATTTAATCTTGACTTCATGCTGCTAAATTGTTAGCGGTAATTTGTTTTAAAAATTTGCATAACTTATAATCTGCTCGCAGGGTATAAGGGCGGATAGCTCAGTTGGGAGAGCATCGGCCTTACAAGCCGAGGGTCACAGGTTCAAGCCCTGTTCCGCCTACCATTTGGGGGTGTAGCTCAGTTTTGGTTAGAGCGCCGGCCTGTCAAGCCGGAGGCCGCGAGTTCAAGTCTCGTCACTCCCGCCATAAACGAATGAAAGCCTGTCATTGAGAAGACAGGCTTTTTATATTATGAGCGCTTTTCAATACGATATATTGTATTATTTATATCTTGACACACAAGATAATTCTTCGATATTTACAAGATACATCCCCGAGTATTGATTTTAGTGTTATATAATGAATGACCATGGAACATAAAGATCTCCTTTATTTTCTTCAGCATGTTGGAACGGATCCCTCTCGTCTGATATTTGAAGACGATCTTACAGGCATCTATAACCGCCGTTTTCTCCTAAGCTACTTGCAGCACAAGGTGTCCTGGGACTCTCTGGAGAGCCGGCCGGTATCATTGCTCATGATGGACCTAGACTATTTCAAGGAGATTAACGATGCCCACGGTCATGATGTTGGCGATAAAGCGCTCATCTGGATGGCCGGACTGGTCAAAAAACAGTCGGGAGACAAAGGATTGGCCATCCGTTACGGGGGCGATGAGTTCATGATTCTCCTGCCGGGCACTGATAAGGAATCGGCCCTTAAAGTCGGCGAAGCGCTGATGCAACAAATTCATAATGAACGCTTTTACTTAGACAAAGTGGGCGACGATTTAAATATTACCATAAGTGTCGGGGTTGCTTCAGCTCCTGATGACGCTCAGAACGGCAAGGATCTTATCCGGAAGGCAGATACTGCGCTCTATTATGCAAAAAGGTTTGGGAGGGATAGACTTGCCAGTGCTGAACAAGTCTCCCTCCAGGACGTGTTCCCCAAAACAGCTCTCCATCAATTGGACAAAGCAAAAATCACCGGTCGAAAAACTCAACTCATTAAGGTGGCCCAGGCCTTGAAGAAATTTGGCCAGCACCAGAACCAGTTTCTTGTCATCAAGGGTGCCAACGGCATGGGTAAAACCGAATTCTTGGGAGCGATCCGCCAAAGTCTGCCCAAAAACAAGATATGCCAGGTTGCGGTAAACGGTATTGCCCATGAGGCGTTTCGTCCCTATTATATGATTACAAACATTTTAATTGAATTGCTAAATCAGGAGACCGACAAAGGCGAAAAGGTCCTAAAGGATCTGACTCCCAAGGAAGCCAACTATCTTTCCTACATCCTACCTCAACTGGGGGAACCACAGGATTTCTCTGATCAAGAAGATGAAAAGACGCTGCGTGAACAGCTCTTCGATCATTTGACTCATTTCATTCTCAAACTACTTGATTCCCGTCATTTTCTTCTTCTAATTGATGATATGCATTACAGTGACCAAGCCACTCTTTTCTTGCTGAGGCACCTGCTGCTGCGCAAGGATATTCCGATATTTATCTGTGGAACTGCAGTGGATATCCGTCTGGATGACATTCAGGGAGAAACCATTCCACTGGAACAGTTTCTCGCCGCGTTTGACCAGGAATTGAATATTAGCCGATTGAATCTTACTCCACTGACCGCTAATGACATCGCCGATCATTTTCAAAGAATTTTTCCGAATATCTCTTTGCCTGAAAATTTTGAGAAAGTTCTGGCCCAACTTACCCAGGGCAATGCTCTTTTTATCAGCGGGATTCTGCGCAAACTGGTTTTGGATGGCAAAGTCACTTTGACCGGACAGCAATGGGTTGTCAAAGACCTGGAGGATGGATATCTGCCAAATACCCTGGAAGAAATTGTCGGTCAGAAAATTGCCGCTCTGGATGAAGAAGGCCGGAAGCTACTGGACCATGCAGCCATATTTGGTGAAAATGTCACATTGAGCATGCTTGCCGGGGGGTCCGAAAGCATGGAAATTAAAGTACAGGAATTTATTGATCAGGCCATAACTCAGGGTCTAATCAGCTCGGAATTCAAGGATAACGATGAAATCATTAGCTTCCTCAGCCACCGGGTTCTGGAGATTACCTATGGAGCAATCCGGGAGGACCGAAAACAGGAACTCCATGGGAGAATCGGCGCCTACCAGAAAAATCTCCACCACCAACACCTTCTTCCCTCGGCAGCGACGCTTGCTTACCATTTTCAACTCTCGGCCAACCTTGAACAAGCTCGATCATACCAAGAGTCACAACAGGTATACAACAATAAAATATTTAATGCACAAGAGGCGATTCACTACACGGGAGAGATTCTGCTGGATACCGCACCTAAAGATTTTCCTTTAGATCCCGAAAGCCTGGCTCAAGTTCCGGGGCTTATTCATCTGATTTTCGCCTCCGTTCGTAATATCAAGCTCTATCCATCCGGAAGCAGTGCTATCCTCGACACCACCAAGCAGCTTAAGGAAAGAATCGACAAGATCCTGGCTAACAATGAACGGCTGAATATCAGTCAAGTAAAGAAGACGCTGATGGTTAATGGTGAACCCCTGGATGTTACCGAGTTTAAATCTATTGCCGAAAATTTTGAAAAGTTCCTGAGTCGGCTGGAGCTGACAGGCATTGCGTTCTACCGGGGGCTCAGGGAAAAGGAATTAACGGTGATGCTGGAATCCCTCAGCCGGGTCAGCACGAAAATAACCGATCGGAGTTTCTGGAAACGGTTCTCAAAGGAACAACAATTATCTCACATCGAATTTAAACAGGTGCGGTATACTACTATGAGAGGGACCGAAAAAGAGGCCAGACACCAAGAAATAGGACAGGAAAATGGCAAAGCCGATCCAATGACAGTTTCTGCTGAATTGTTCGATCATTATTACCGGGAGCTGGACGAGGAGGATTTGATCCGGCTACCACAGGTGATACGATGTCTGCTTACTTCTGCCAAAAACATCAAATTCTACCCTCCGGAGAGTAAGGCCGTCAGCTACTCCATTGAAGAGCTTTCCAAGGTGCTGCACGACATTTTGGTCAGGCAGCCTGTGCTCACTCTATCACAGGTTGGCGACGGTCTGCTGGTTAACGGCGTAAAGATAGACACCACGGATTTCAAAACCATGGCGGATAGTTTCCTCACGCTTCTGGAGAAAATCGGATTAAGCAGTCTCACATTCCTAAAAACCATTTCCTCTCAAGAACTGACAACATTCATTTCAGCAATCGGACAATTTTCGGATGATGAGTTGAATAGCGAGTTCTGGCATTCTCTTGCCATGAAGCAGAACTTATCCGGCATCCTCTTCGACCAAAGTCTTTATGAAATTCTTGGGGAACTGGTTGAAATCGGCTCTGACCATACAGAACCCATCGAAGACCCAATAGTAGAGAATCACGCAGATCTTGCATTCCGGACTACAGTGAAGCCGGAAATGGATGAACCCATATCAGAATCGCTTCAAGTAAAAGAAGGTTCCCCGCCGCTCACAGAAGCTGCTATTGAATCAATAGCACAGCAACTGCATGATCAGTTCCTCAAGGGTAGTTGGAAAAAATTGCGGCAATTGG
>JASFHC010000207.1:0-4719 GCA_050123435.1 Desulfobacterales bacterium | reverse complement strand
AAGCCAGGCTTGGGACATCTCCAGGATCACTTTTTCCCCGTCTCCCACCACAATGGCGTCAAAAAAATCCGCCACCGGTTCCGGATTACAGGTACACGGTCCTCCTGCAATAACAAAGGGATGTGAATCGTCTCTTTGTCTTGTAAAAAACGGGATACGTGCCAACTCTAGTACGGTAAGTATATTGGTATAGTTAAGCTCATAAAGCAAACTGAAACCGACGATATCGAACCGTTCAATTGGCTTATGAGATTCAAGGGACATCATCGGAATGCCGTAGGATCTGAGGTGAAATTCCATATCGACACCGGGAGCAAAAACCCGTTCAGCAGCGATATCACGGTGTCGGTTAAGAATATGATAAAGGATCTGGAGACCAAAATGCGATGTGCCGATTTCATAGAGGTCCGGAAAAACAAGCGCAACACACAGATTGACCTTGCTGTGGTCTTTTTTAGTCGTGTTTATTTCCGAGCCTAAGTATCGGCTGGGTTTCTCTACCAGCGGCAAGATGTCTTGAATGATTTTTATGCTCATGTTATATAATTTCGATGGTACACGGTTGTAATCGGCCGGTTCGTTGAAACAACTCGATTTCAAACGAGCCTCGGGCACAATTAAATTCTTATATCATTCTAACGGTCTCTAAAATGGCTAAACTAAAAACACGAAACAAAAACAAGCGGTTCGTTTCGGTGGTTGTCTTTCTTGTTTTTTCAATTATACTTCTTGCTGAACTCCCGGACAGCGTTGGGGCCGAAAACTTACGAGAGAGCGCTGTTGTAATCGCCGTTAAAAAAGTCAGTCCTGTTGTTGTTAACATAAGCTCGGAGTTCGAGGTTCGCAAGCGGGCAAATCCTTTTTCCGGATTCGGCTTGGATCCTTCTTTCGAAAACTTTTTTAATGACTTTTTTGACCCCGGCTTTGAACGTCGATACAAACGAACCAGCTTGGGATCAGGCGTTATTATCGATGGAAAACGAGGGTTTATCCTAACCAATAAACACGTCATCTTAAAAAGCAAAACCATTACGGTTTCACTAAAAGACGGACGAGAATTCACGGCACAGATTGTTGGGGCCGATTCCGACTCTGATCTGGCGGTGCTGCGTATTTCTTCCCCAAAAACTCTGCCTGACATTAAAATGGGCGATTCCAGCAATCTAATGATCGGTGAAACCGTAATTGCCATCGGAAACCCGTTTGGCTTTTCCAATACTGTAACCACAGGTGTGATCAGCGCTACAAACAGGAGCGTTAGGACCGATGATACGGTCTACCATGATTTTATACAGACCGATGCTTCAATCAATCCGGGCAATAGCGGAGGACCGCTGTTGAACATAAACGGAGAACTTGTCGGTATAAATACCGCCATATATGCCAAAGCTCAGGGCATAGGCTTTGCCATCCCCATCAATACCGCCAAAAGAATCGTCTCCGATCTTATAAGATACGGAGAGGTGATACCGGCATGGATCGGTATCACCGTACAAAATATCGACGAAGATCTCGCCCGGTATCTAAAAGCATCGGCCATCAATGGCGTCTTGGTCAAAAAAGTAGAAACCGTCGGACCTGCCCGTAAGGCCGGTATCCGTGAAGGTGATATTATTCTTTCAATTAATACCAGCGACATCGCTTCTGAAAAAGATTACCATAGAGCAATGATCGCCCTTTCAGCCGGTGAAAAAATTACGATGACGGTCTGGCGGGACGGCAAAACCAAAACGGCTTCCGTACAAACATCGACATTCCCCAAAGAGCTTGCTCTGGATCTTGCTTATGACCTCCTGGGGATTTCTGTTGAAAATCTTTCAACAAAAAATCGTTACATCTATAAAGCGTTGGCAAAACAAGGCGTTCTAATTTCAGGTGTTAATCGACAATCTTATCTGGCTCATATCGGCGCAAGACCCGGAGACGTTATACGACAAATAGACGACATGGCCATTAAAAACATTAAAGACTTTGAGCAAGCCATTATAAAATACCGCCAAAAAAATTCTCTTGTAATTGTTTTACAGCGAGGAGATCAACTTTATAATATCACCGTAAAATTATAAATACAAAACTCGTTATCTATTACCAAAAACAGGCCTTGATATTTTGCGTAAAGCGAAACACGGTATTGGATAATATGTGTTTTTCAGATATTAAATGCCATGTGAGAAAGAGAGAATATAAATGAAACGTACCAAAATAGTTCATCTGTTACAATCGGAAATCTCGGCAACTCATGTTCTTATAAAAGGGTGGGTTAGAACCCGTCGAGACTCAAAGGGTTTTTCCTTCATCGAAGTTAACGACGGATCATGCCTCAAAAACATTCAGATCCTTGCCGACAGATCGTTAAACAATTATCCGGACATCACCAGGCTCTCAACAGGGTCTGCGGTAATTATCAGCGGGAATCTGGTGGAATCCATGGGGGCCGGACAAAAATGGGAGATTCTTGCGGATCGGGTTGAGATTGTCGGTCTCGCTCCTGAATCCTATCCGCTGCAGAAAAAACGCCATACGGACGAGTTTTTAAGAACCATTGCCCACTTAAGACCCAGGACCAATAAATACGGTGCTACATTTCGGTTAAGATCCGAACTTTCATATGCCATCCATAAATTTTTCAGGGACAGAGGTTTCAGATATATTCATTCCCCGATCATAACCGGTTCCGATTGTGAAGGTGCAGGCGAGTTGTTCCGAGTAACGACCCTGACTCTGGAAAATCTTCCCAAAAAAGATGGCGGAGTTGACTATGCACAGGATTTTTTTGGATCCGAGGCAAATTTGACGGTCTCCGGACAGTTGTCCGCCGAAATGTTTGCCCTGGCATTGGGAGATGTCTATACCTTTGGCCCGACGTTCAGAGCCGAAAATTCTCATACCAGCCGACATGTTGCCGAGTTCTGGATGGTGGAGCCGGAGATGGCATTCTGCAACCTTGAAGGAACCATGGATCTTGCCGAAGAATTTGTAAAATATTTGATACGTTTTATCCTCGAAGAAAGCGTGGAAGACCTTGAACTTTTTGCAAAATTTGTAGATAAAACTTTAATAAAGACCCTTGATACCGTGGCTTCATCCAGCTTTAACCGCTTGTCGTATGCTTCAGCCATAGAAGTATTAAAAAAATCACGGAAAAAATTTGAATATGATATCGATTTTGGAAAGGACCTACAAACCGAACATGAACGTTATCTGACAGAACAACACTTCAAAAAACCTGTGATTATCTATGATTATCCTAAGAACATAAAACCGTTTTACATGCGCGTAAACGACGATGATAAGACCGTTTCTGCCATGGATGTTCTGGTACCGAGAATTGGAGAAATTATCGGGGGAAGCCAAAGAGAAGAACGATTAGATATGCTGGAAAAACGAATGGATGAGACGGGAATGCCAAAAGACGCTTATTGGTGGTACCTGGACTCCCGCCGGTTCGGAAGCGTAGAACATAGTGGTTTCGGCCTGGGACTCGAACGATTGCTTATGTTTATAACCGGTATATCCAATATCAGGGATGTAATACCCTTTCCGAGAACGCCGAGCAGTATTGAGTTTTGACAGAACGGGATTTATCCGTATTCCGGCTGACTTTCAGGTTTTCATACACCTTAATTTTGCAAGATCTTCGGCATAACCATATAGGTGTAGACCCTTGCTTTCTACAATCATTTCACCGTCTTCCACCCCGATTTCTCCAGCCATATAGTTCTTAAGATTCTGAATACCGGCCAGGTTTGCCGGAAGTCCACCCCATAAATCCCACGATCGAAAATATATTATAAAATGAAGCGATTCATCCTGTATGCGTGTATCAATAGATCTCAGGCAAGGAGGATCTAAAAGCGTAAGATCAGATGGGTGAGCAACCTGTAATACCATTTGATTGTTCCTGCTGCCGAACGCTTTATATGTCTGAATAACCCACTCTATCTGATTGAGATATAGATTCCCGTTTTCTTCAAAAACAGCCTGTCCATCAACCTCTCTTTTATCTATTATTTCAGTATTTCCCTGTTCCCACCATGCAAGCTTATCACCGGTAAGAGGGGCTTTTGTTAATCTTTCACCATAAGTATAAGATTCGCCGGGTTCTTTTTGACCGGTCATTAAATACTCGATGTATGATCTTTGATACCCTTCCCCACCGAAAACATAATCATGCTCTACCGGATTAGGAATTCCACATGCAGCTGGAATATCTGGTAAAATTGGTTCTGAATATGGATGGATGACGTGTCCCAAAAAATAATCATATTCTAGTCTTGTCTGCCCGGCATAACTGCCTCGATCTATTTGAAACCGTCGTCCATGATCGAGAATGTCATGAACGGCCTGAAACCAAAGGTCCGGCAAATCTCTTGCTTGAATCTTATGGATATACATGGCTATATTTTTTTATTTAGTGGTGACGATATGTTGAATTTAGAAATGAAGAAGAACTATTTTTTGTTTGGACAGAAAACTCATCGATAAAAAATTTTACTCAACACTCTATATGTCCAGCATGCCTACTTCAAGTGCATTACTGTTTATAAATTCTCTTCGGGGTTCCACCTGTTCACCCATAAGAATTGTAAAAATTTCATCCGACTCAACCACATCCTCTATTTTAACCTGTAAAAGGGTTCTTTTTTCGGGGTTCATTGTGGTTTCCCATAACTGGTCGGGATTCATTTCACCCAGCCCCTTGTATCGTTGAATCCCGAG
>JASFHC010000206.1:0-4766 GCA_050123435.1 Desulfobacterales bacterium | reverse complement strand
ACCGCTTTTGACCTTTTCAATGATTTCGTCGTCCTGAAATCCGCCGACCTGGATAGCATCCATGGGACACTCGCTGGCACAGATACCACATGCTTGGCAGGCCACAGGCGATATAATCGCTTTCTTATCGCCCCAGTAAATCGCCCCGTGGGGACAACAGCGATAGCATGTCAGGCAGATAACGCACTTATCTTCATTGACAACCGCTTTGTTTTTTGCAACGCTTATCTTGCCGTCACCGAGAAGATCCTTGACCTCTACAGCTATATTTTCAACATCGGTCCATGCCGAGGGCAAGCCTGAAATTTCCCGGGTTGACCCGGCCACGAAGATTCCCTCTCGATTGGACCGAACCGGGAGTAAATGAACATTGTCCTTTTGCAGGAATCCCGATGGCCCGACGTTAATTCTCAGAATTTCGGCAATCTCCTCATTCAAATCATCGGCACGGAGTTCCTCTTCAACAACAATGAAATCCGGTGAAATTTCGATGTCGCGTCTGGCAACCGGATCAAAAAAAGAAATGGTCTTGCCATTCTCGACGATTTTAGGTTTTCCGGTGAGCTTAAAATAAACGGCTCCGTTTTCCCGGCTTTCCTTATACATGCGTTCAAGTCCGTTGCAAGCCACCTTTAAATCACCGGCATAAATATAAGCGTCACACCCCTCTATTTCCTGGAGGGCAAGTACGCTGTTTAAAACGCGTTCCATAACCAGAGGATTACCGTCCTGGCCGAGGCCCACAAGAAAAGCTACGGTCTTGTTTGCAAGTTTTTGTTTACCCGCGCCAGAAGCCAGCAGTTCGGCCATTTGGCTTTGCGCCAGCACATTATCCGACAGGGAAAGTCCATAATTTTCGTTCAAAACCTCGGTGGCGAAATCGGTGGCAACCACAATGGCCCCGACTTTATGTTCAATCACTTCTTGCCCTTTTGATAGTCTGGCGGTGAAGTCTCCCGTAACCCCTGCCGCACTGACAAGGCCGGCTTGTGTTAAAACTTCAACATTACTATCCGCCGTTATTTTATCCTCGAGATCTTGCAGTCCTTTAGACTCTTCTTTTAAACCGGCCAAAGATTCCGATTCTTTCTGACTTCCCAATTCAGCGTCTTTTTCAACCAGGATAACCTTATACCCTGAACCGGCAATTTCAGAAGCAGCCTTAATACCCGTTAATCCTCCACCTAAAACCAGCACATCGGTGGCGATATTTATTTCTTCCATGTCTGTATGTTTCATATCTGTCATTAGCTCACCCCCAAATGTTTAATAACCTCACTGGCTGCCTGGCCGGCATGGGCCTTAGAGGCCGCTATGCTCTTGGGGCCGGCAACGGTTCCGGCAAGGAAAATGCCGTCCTTCAAGGTTGAGGCACTGTTTAACTTGTCAATACCGGCAAAAAATCCATCTTCATTGAGACCGACATCAAAAAGGTCTGACAGGTTGCTATTGTCGGGACCGGGCATTATTCCAACAGACAGGACAACCAGATCAAAGTCCTCGTTAATGCAAAGGCCATCCTCTTCGTTCATGTACCGCATGGAGAGGGAGTCATTTTCCATGGGGAAGATATCCACCGGAATATTTCTGACAAACCGAAAATCCGTCTTGCATTTTTCATAAAATTCGGAATAGTCTTTGCCGACATTTTGGATATCCATATAAAACACGGTTATTTCCGCATCCGCATTTTTATGTTTGCTTTTTTCCGCCATCCTCAACGCATAGGGGCAACAAACCTGCGAACACCAGAGATTTCCAAGACGTTCATCCCTGCTGCCCACACATTGAATAAAGGCGATCTTTTGAGCTGTCTTGCCGTCAGACGGTCTAACAACCGAACCCTGCTCCCTCAGAATACATTCCAGATCCATGCCGGTGATAACATTTGGAAATTTTTTATAGCCGTAAGTTCCCTTTGTTTCAGCATCAAAGGGTTGAAAACCGCTTGCCAGGACTACGGCATCAACATCGAGCTTACCGGAAAAACCCATGGCATCGAGTTCAACTGCACCTTCAGGGACGGCATCTGGATTCTCCTCGCATTTTTTCTTGTCAACAATCACATGAAGGGGAGAGTTGTTTTTTGAATATCCTCTGGAGACCCCTTCCGTGGCCGAATCCGGTTGATAAGAACTCTTTTTTAACTTAACCGAAATCCTTCCGTTATTATTAATTTTTTCCACCTCTGTTGCAAGGTGAACCTTGATTTTAGGTTCCTCAACCACGTTTTTAAGCATAGCTTCCACCGTGCAGGCCCCACACTGCCGGCATTCATCCGTGGCCTTGCAGCAGTATCGGATTGCATATCCGCCTAAAAATGGGGTCTTTTCAATGAGTTCTACATCGATATCAAATCGTGAAAGCTCCCAGGCGGCTGTGAGACCGGCAATCCCTCCTCCAACGACCATAACTTTTTTGTTTTTTGTGCTCAATTGGAAACTCCTTTGATTAGTGATTTTTGCCGATTCCTTCCAATCGAAGATTTCAACTGCTTATACCTCAGGTCTTGGCAACACTTTTGCCCGTTCCGCAATCTCCGGGACTTTATGTTCCCATTCGATGGCCATCATATGTACCCCGTGAACCCCTTTCATTTCCTTAAATTCCTCGACCTGTTCGCAGGCGATTTTGATGCCCTCATCAGCCACTTTCTTCTTTTCAACCCCTTTCAGACGATCAATAAGCTTTTCCGGGACTTCTATGCCAGGCACTTTCTTTTGCATATACCTGGCCATACCCACATTCTTCATGGGCGTTACGCCGGCTAAAATATAGACCTTTTCCGTCAAACCCATGTCATTGGCTTGTTTTACCCATTTTCGAAACCTGTCCATGTTATAAATACACTGGGTCTGGATAAAATCGACGCCGGCGTTAATTTTTTTAGCCAGACGGTGCACGCGCCATTCATAGGGTTCGGCAAACGGGTTGGCGGCCGCACCGATAAAGATTTTAGGCGGGTCCTCTATGTCCGCGCCGGACTGAAACTTGCCTTCATCCCGCATGTTCTTAACCATGTTGATAAGCTGCATGGAATCGATGTCAAAAACTCCCATGGCATCGGGGTGGTCGCCGAACATACAATGGTCACCGGAAAGACACAGCATGTTTCTCACGCCATGGGTATAGGCTCCCAAAATATCGGCTTGCATGGCCAGGCGGTTACGATCCCTGCAGACCATCTGAAAATTCGGCTCCAGACCTTCCTGAATTAATATCAAACATGCCGCCCAGCTCGACATACGGACAACAGCGGTCTGGTTGTCTGTAATATTGACTGCATCAACCATCCCCTTTAGGTGTTGGGCCTTTTCTATAACCTCTTTGGCGCCGGTGCCTCGGGGAGGACCCAACTCACCTGTAAATGCAAAATGGCCGGCCTCTAAAACTTTTTCCAAGTTACTTCCTGATTTCATTGGCTTCCCCTCTACTTATTTCAAAATTCATTCTTCAGTTATAGATTCAATCGTAAATATTAACGATTTACAATCGTCTCACCATTTAACCGTTCAAAGACTCAGATATTATCCGGCTTCTTTCTTTTCCTCGTAGCCCGGCTGAACCAATGTCCGAGGTTTCTGGTTTTGCCACGCGGTTATCGGCTGAAACTCCATGATTAAATCCAAACGCCCCTGAGCGGCCAGGCGCTCGTGTATCAGGTACCATGCACATGGCTGATCCTGGTGAATTTCGCATTTGCCGTTGTCGGTTCCGCCACAAGGCCCGTTATATAGACCTTTGGCACACATGGTTACCGGACATATACCGCCGGTCCAACCCAGTACACAGCTACCGCAGGACCGGCATTTTTCCTCGTACCATCCCACATCCCTGTTTGCCCCGATAAAGGTCGTATCTACGGCAGGAAATACCGGTTTGTTCGGATATCTTTCCGCCAAAAACTGGATCCCCGCGCCACAGGCCATAGATAGCAACGCCTCATATTCATCAACCACGTTTTCAAGTTCATCCAAAAATTCCATGTCACATTGCCGCTCCAACGTGGTGGCCCCCAGCTCAATGGGGCTCCCATCAATTTTTCGTGCCATGCTCAGCTCGGCATTGAGGATTCCCACCTCTTTTTCGCCACCGGCAAGGCAGACAGCGACACACGTACCACAGCCCACAGTAAGAACCTTTTTATAGTCCTTTAACATGGTCTTGATCTCTTCAAAGGGCTTTCTCTTAGCTACAATCATGCGTCCTCCCTTCTGTTTTTGTTTATTACGATTTATAAAAAATTTACGGATAAATTTTAAAGGATCTAAGTGACTAAATTCCAAAAGAGTACATGCCAAATAAGTCAGCCGTTGTCAAGGGAACTGATGCAAATTTTTGAGAAATATCTCATAAGTCGTTTTTGATAGAGTTCAAAAGATTTACTTGGCAACAAAAACCTATCATGTTACACATGCAGGATGAATAAACCAAAAACCACCGTTCCAAAAAAAGAGCTTGTGGCCGACTGGCCGGCCCTGACACGAACATTCATAAAGCCGGAAGACGACGCTGCCAGATCCACATTGATCAAGTACATGGAGCAGATACTTTTCGGACTTCACGATTTTTTAAAAAAACATGTGGGGTTCACGGAAGAGGTGAGTTTAAAGGATCTTGCCGGCAGGTTTACCGACACGGTTATCCGTAAAAATCCTGAAAAAAAACTGACGGACGTTATCACCGACCTGATTGAAGATATCGCTCCCCATGCCGTTAATGTAGCATCCCCGTATTTTGTGGGCCACATGACTTCTGCCATCCCC
>JASFHC010000205.1:0-4771 GCA_050123435.1 Desulfobacterales bacterium | reverse complement strand
CCGGAGCAAAGAGGAGGTGTATTATTTTAAAATCTTCGTTGAGCATTTTGGCACAGGAAAAGCAGTAGAAACGGTCGGTCAGTGGATTCGATTATAACATCTGCTGTTCATAATACCTTTATTCAACCGATTTTCGATACTCGATTACTCAGCATACAGTCTATAACCATTTTTCTCTTATGCTATTTCAGCAGTTTTCCAGAGGCAGATATTTTTTTGTGTTCGTTTAGGTCCGACAACAGTCGATAAACAGATGAAAAATGATGAACCTGTTTGATTTAGCGATCATAGCGATTTTATGCTTTTGTTTGATAAGAGGTGCTTTTATAGGAATTGTCAGGGGATTGTTTTCCATCGCAGGGGTATTGATCGGCTTTTTTGGAGCTTCAGCATTTTACATGGGAGTTGCGGACTTTTTATTATATTGGATGCCGGACGCTTCGCATGTCAACCTATTGAGTTTTCTTACTATTTTTTTTGGATTCTTTTTTGCGATCAGTGTACTGGGAGTGATTGTCAATTACTTACTTAAAATCGATTTTTTGATCTGGGTGAAACGCACGATAGGTGCCTTCATGGGCATCATCAAAGGAGTATTGTTGGTTTCTGTTTTGTTGCTCACTCTAACTGCCTTTCTCCCTAAGGGTATGCCTATCATTCAAAACTCCTTGTTTTCTTCTTATGTTACCTTGGTGTCCGAGAAGATGGCTAGGATTGTTTCGAAGGAAATGAGACATAAATATGTAGCAAGAATAGGGGAGTATAAAAAATCCTGGGAAAATTAAAAATAAAGCCCCATTCTTTTGGGTGTATGAAAGAGGACAAAATGAAATTGGGAAGTGAATACAGACTGCGTACAATAAGCCAAAATACAACACTTAATGTTGGCGAATTGATCGAAGACTGTCTTAATTTTTTACACACGTTAATACTGGACCAAGATTCTGCAAAAAAGCTGGCAAAAACAGAACATAAATTGCGTGAAATTGAAAGGATTAAAGATAACGATAAAATATATAAGTGCAAAAAAGAGATACTTTTTCAGGATATTTTCGATATACTAGAAGGTATTGCACCTGAGGGATGTTATTTTGGTACCCATCCTGGAGATTTCGGCATCATCGGTTTTTGGGATAAAACTTTGTTTTCTGTTACACACTAAAAGATCAAAAGTGTGACTTTCGTCTGGATATATCAAAGCCGATTCAAGTTTATATGCTAAATTCGGAAGACAATGGAGCAATGTATGACAAACAATAAGCATTTTTATATGCTAATTCAAAAAATATTCATTACAACGATACTTTTCATCAGTTGTGCAGCTATAGCCTGTGCCGGTGAACGTCTCACCGTTGCCGTTCCCGAAGCAAATATCCGTTCAGGGCCTGGAACCAACTACGATATTATTTGGCAGGTATACAAATATTATCCGATTAAGGTTATCAAAAAGAAAGGATCATGGTATAGGTTTGTTGATTTTGAAGGGGATAAAGGGTGGATATACAGATCTCTGGTTCGGAAAATTTCATCGGTAATCACCACTAAAGAAAAATGCAATATTCGTTCGGGGCCCGGCACCAAATATGCCGTCGTATTTACAACTGAAAAAGGGGTTGCGTTTAAAGTCATCAATCGAAAAGGCAGTTGGATACAGGTTCGGCATGCGGACGGAGATGAAGGGTGGATATTTAAATCTTTGGTCTGGTAAATCGGGCTCTTCATGTGACCTTTATTGATAGTAAAACAATTCGGATTGTATTTGAAATGTAGAAGGGAGAACAGCAAATGCTCATTGTGGGAGAAAAAATCAACACGAGCCGGAAGCGTATTGCTGAAGCCGTCGAAAAACGAGATGCTTTATTCATCGGTAAGGTTGCCAAAAGCCAGGCACAAGCAGGCGCTCATTATATTGACGTCAATGCCGGAACTTTTTTGGAAAAAGAAGCCGATTGTTTGTGCTGGCTGGTAGAAACCGTCCAATCCGCCGTCGATCTGCCGCTCTGCCTGGATAGCCCGAATCCCAACGCCCTAATCGAAGCCATAAAACATCACAACGGCGAGCCCATGATCAATTCTATTTCCTTGGAGAAAGACCGTTTTAATTCTCTTCTTCCGCTGGTCAGCCGTTACCCCTGCTGTGTGGTTGCCCTATGTATGGCCGAAACATCAATGCCCACCACCGTGGAAGAAAGAGTGCAAGTGGGATCAGAGCTGATACAAAAACTGACCGGTCAGGGGATCCCCATAGAGAAGATTTACGTGGACCCACTGGTGCAACCGATTTCCGTTGATGTCCGTATGGGCAATGCCATATTAGAAGCTATCCTTAACATCATGAACGATTTTCCGGGTGTGAACACCATCTGTGGTCTTTCTAATATTTCCTTCGGTCTTCCGTCTCGTCGTCTCATCAATCGTAACTTTCTGGCTCTTTGTATGACTTACGGTCTGTCTGCCGCTATTTTAGACCCCTGCGATACGGAACTGATGTCAACACTACTTGCCATTGAGATGCTTCTCGGCCGCGATGAATATTGCGAAAACTTTATAGACGCATATGAAAACGGTCGATTAACCATGGGATGAGATTTTGAAAATTTAAAAATAAAAAAATATGCTCACCAACAAAAAAAAGCAGCATGCTAAAAGGGGGAGATGACCATGAGTGACATTAAGGCATTAAATGAAGCAGTCATCAAGGGGGACATACAGACAGCGGTATCGCTGACCCAGAACGCGATGGATGCGGGTACCAACGCTCAAGACGTTCTCGATCAGGGACTCATTGCTGCAATGGATCAGGTTGGCGAAAAGTTTGCAAGTGGCGAGATGTTTGTTCCGCAAATGCTTCGCTCTGCCAAAGCCATGCAGGAATGCATGAAACTGATCAAACCGCAATTTCAGGAGGGAGATCTAACTTCCAAAGGAAAAGTGGTTATCGGTACCGTTAAGGGAGATTTGCACGATATTGGGAAAAACCTGGTTGCCATGATGATGGAAGGTGCAGGATTTATCATTACGGATCTGGGGGTAGATGTTTCGGCGGATATATTTTTACAGAAAGCGCAGGAGGTTGAACCCGACATACTGGCCATGTCGGCGTTACTGTCCACAACCATGCCAGGGATGCGAGAAACCATAGAGACACTCCAGAAAGCCGGGATCAAAGACAAAGTGATGGTGATGATCGGCGGGGCACCGGTTACGGCCAATTTTGCCAGTGAAATAAAGGCGGATGCTTATGCGCCAGATGCAGGATCTGCCGTTATTGAAGCGAAAAAGGTGCTCGGCATTACCTGAAACCCTAAATAGTGCCTGAACGAAAACGGTCTTTTTTGCCAATATCTTCGTCAGAATCAAATTTTAATCCTCGAAATACTTAGTGTATGTCTGTGGTTAAAATTTTCGTCTTCCTTGATCTTAACGAAAAATCATAGTTTTCGTTTTGTCACTAAATATTGCAAACAAGGAGCGAATCATGAAACCCTTGGAGATTCCTACATTTCAACCTCGGCTTAAGGTTTTAAACCGTGATCAGGCCCTGGCAATCCATGCTTCGGCCCTCGAGATTCTTGATAAAACGGGCTTCAGGATGGAGCACCCCGGCGCCAGGGAAATGCTTGTGGATGCCGGCTGCTTGATTTTAAACGACAATTGGTTGCGGATGCCGTCTTACCTTGTCCAAGACGCTCTAAGATCAGCCCCGACGCAAATAATGCTGTATGACCAGAAAGGGAATAAAACCATGCCACTTACCAATGGCAACCCTTTTTATGGAACCGGTTCAGATGCGACGTTCACCCTGGATCTGGAAACCGGTGAACGCCGGCGTGCGGTCAAAAAAGATGTGGGAAACTTTGCCAGGCTTGTGGACGGGCTTGAGAATATCTCTTTTGCCATGTCAATGGGTAACCCTGAGGATGTGCCCATCGAAAATATTTATGTATATGTTTTTGCCGAAATGGTTAAGAACACAAACAAACCTATTGTATTCATCGCGGACAGTGGTAAGGACATCGCCAAAATATATGATATAGCCTGTCAGGTGGCCGGAAGCGAAGATGCCTTTAAAAGAAAGCCCTTCATTCTGAATTATTCGGAGGCCATCAGCCCCCTGCGTTTTCCTGAAAACGTCATGGAACGGCTGATGTTCTGCGCCGAGAAAAAGATTCCCGTCTGCTTTCCGTCCGGTTCAAACGCAGGCGGCGGGTCTCCGGTCACCCTGGCCGGGGCCATGGCTCTGGGAATCGCTGAGAATTTGGTGGGGCTTGTGGTTCATCAGTTGGTGGGTAAAGGATCACCGTTTCTCTTCGGTCCCAACGTCAGTGCCCTGGATATGAAATCCAGCGTCGTTTCTTATGGTTGCCCGGAGTGGAGTCTCACTCAGGCCGCACTTGCGGATATGCGTGATGAGATTTACGGCCTGCCCATATGGGCATTTGCCGGTGCTTCTGATGCGAAAGTCATGGATGCCCAGGCAGGGGCGGAAGCCATGTTTTCCATCATTACCGCTCTGTTGTCTCGTTCCAACCTGATCCACGATGTGGGTTTTCTGGAATACGGAAGCACGTCTTGTCTTGAAATGGTCACTATGGCCAACGAACTGATTTCCATGAGCCGATTTTTTGCCGGGGGGATACCGGTGACGGACCAAACGCTGGCTTTCGAGGCCATAGAGCGGGTTGCCAAGGGCGGACCGGGATCCATTTTTCTCACGGATGATCATACCTTTGAGAATTTCATGCAATCTTTGTTTCTTCCCCGACTTCTG
>JASFHC010000204.1:0-4794 GCA_050123435.1 Desulfobacterales bacterium | reverse complement strand
AAAACGGGGTGGACGGATTGACCGTTTACCAGGAAACCTACCACTTAAAACGGTATGCCGAGGTCCACCCATCGGGTCCCAAGCGCAACTACCGTTGGCGCCTGGAAACCCCGGATCGCGGAGGTCAGGCCGGATTCCGCCGTCTGAATATTGGCGTCCTGTTAGGATTATCCGACTGGCGCGTGGACGGTGCTTTCGTGGGATTACACGCCGCTTATCTGGCACACCGTTACTGGCAAAGCCATGTTTCAGTCTCCTTTCCACGCCTGCGTCCCGCAGCCGGTGGATTTCAACCCCAATTTCCCGTAAACGACGCCCATATGGTGCAGCTCATGTGTGCGTTGAGACTCTGGCTGCCCGATGCAGGTCTGGTGCTATCCACGCGTGAACCCGCCAGCCTGCGCGAGAATTTGTTGCCCTTGGGGATTACCCAAATGAGCGCGGGCAGCAAAACCGCACCGGGCGGTTATGCCGCCAAAGAAAACCTCGAGGGCCAGTTTGAGATCAGCGACCTACGCAGTCCGCAAGAAATCGTTCGTATGATTGCCGCCCACGGTTACGAGCCGGTCTGGAAGGACTGGGATGCCGGTTTTTTGAATGCCGTACAGCCTTGACAAACCGCGTTTTCTTCTGTTAGGCAGCGCCAAGCGGTTTTTTTAATAACCTGGAAAATTACCGGTTTACAAGAGGAACTATTTATGCCGATTCACATCACACTCAACGGTAAACCCCACACGGTTGAAAACCGCATGGATATCTTATCTTTGCTGGAAACATTGAAGGTGCCTCCCGCCAGTGTTGTGGTAGAACGCAACCGAAGTATTTTACATCGGGACATGTTTGACAGCGTTGTTTTGAAAGAAGGTGATGAATTGGAACTCATTCGATTTGTAGGTGGAGGATGAATCGTAAAGAACGTTTGATAAAATTAAAGGCTATCGATATTTATCCGGTTACCTGCCAAGAGCTTTCAAAAGGCCGAACCAACCTTGAAGTGTTGGCAGCGGTACTGGCGGGCGGTGCCAAAATTATTCAGCTCAGAGAAAAGCATTGGGACAAGAAAGATCTCTATGAACTGGCCATTGAATTCCGCAAACGCACCCGCAGCCAGGATGCGCTTTTGATTATCAACGATCATGTGGACGTGGCCCTGGCTGCGGGCGCTGACGGGGTCCATCTGGGTCAAGAAGATTTACCCATCGGGGCGGCACGAAAAATCGCCCCGGAGCTGATTATCGGTGCTTCCAGCCACAATCTGATGGAGGCCCAAAAAGCCGAGCAAGACGGCGCCGATTACGTGAATATCGGTCCCATTTTCCCCACGAAGACAAAAGAAAATACGGTCCGCTTTCTGGGACCTGAAGCTATTTCCGAAATCGGACCACAGCTCACGGTGCCCTTTACTACCATGGGCGGTATCCATCCAGACAATATCGGATTGGTTCTGGAAGCGGGTGCACGTCGCGTGGCAATGATCACCGGTATAACGCGTGCTGTGGATATCGCAGAAAGGGTGCGCCATCTCCGCAAAACTATCACCGATTACGATAACCCATGCCATTAGAAGTCGTTTCAAAACCTCCCCTCAGACCCAATTTCTGTGTTTGACCGAGGGATTCAATACCCGAAATATTACATATATTCCTGCGATTGAATCCCTCGCCCCGCCGTGACGTTGAACCTGATTGAAGGTTTTGAAACTACTTCCAGCCGATTCGGGGAATTCTATAACTTATTGAGAATAATAAGATTTGATTAAGGCTTAAATTTTTTCTTAGGAACTTGAATGTTGATGTGGTGGAAAGGCGCCACAGAGGACGCTTTCCGGGTGAGAACGATATCGCCTCTTTGGCGCATAAGAAAAAGAATTATAATAATCGGTTAATAATATTTGACGCCAATGCCAAAACGAGAAGCGTCTTCGCTGCTCATTTCCTTCCACCATTTTACTTCAGCAAGCGATGCGGTTCGCAGGCCAACGCAGAGTTCCGGTGCAGAACTATCAAAGGAGCAGGACTTCACCTTGAAAAAAATATTCGTTCCTTCTTTGAAAAATGAATCAGACTCGAAATACATGCCACCTTCACCGCAGTTAAGCATTGTGGCGTTAACGGTTTTATCTTTATTGAAACAGTTGCATATAACGGACGCTTCACATTTATGGCGTTTATTAGCTCTCTTTTTCATAGGAAATAAAAACTCCTGATTTTCAGGGCATTCGTGGTTTAATCCACAGGTTGTTCCAGCTTGTGTGGTTTAAGGAACGGTCAGGTTAATAATATTATTGTAACTCCCGAAGCAGTTTAAACAAGTCCGGTCATTTTGGGGATCTTCTTTCCATTGCCCGTCAACAAGAAATTTATACTCGTAGCTTCCGGGAGGTAGAATCACAGCCTTATTCCACACGCCATTCCTGTCCCTCTTCATAAGATGTTTTTTGGGATCCCAATTATTAAAATCTCCCATTAAAATGACCTCGTTAGCATCTGATAAATCAATGGAAAATGTTACTTTTTTCCGTTTGATCTTCTTTTCTGATTTAACCGTTGCCATGCTGTACCTCCTCATATAAAATTTTTTCGAGATTTTATGTTTTGTTCAATAAGGATGAATGATTATCAAATTATATTTCAATCTGTCCATAGAGGAGGGGCTTCATTTTGATGGTGTAAATCCCCATGGAGCGGGGATTTATCCCACGCAATCGGGAGAAAAACTGATATGACCGGTTTTTGTTGTCAGGCTCAATTTTTGCACAGTTTAAGCCGATTAAGGATATGAATCAACAAGTTGGGGAGCTTGCTTATACGTATGGCGATTCATTGCTGTTTAATCTTAACCTACAGCGCGATGAGGCTATTCCCCAAATCCATAGTGGAACATTTCGTATTCGGTTTTTCCCCCGAGCAAAGCATCTATCTTATCTTGAATTTCTTGTCTTTCCTTACTTAACAACCATTTTTCCCAATAATCAGAAGACTTCCAGGTACTGATGACCAGAAACGTATCCGGTCTATCCAGGCTTTTTAAGGTTTCACCGGAGATATAACCTGACTGGTTTGTAGCAAGGACTCTCATTTGCCTAAATAGAGGTATCATTTCCTTTGCTTTGTTTTCCGGTACAATTCGTTTAATTAGAATTTTAACAGACATTTCGTTCTCCTTTCATGTAAAAAGATTGTATTAACTTTTATTTTTAAGAAAGATCGCTTATGGGAATTATTCATGATACACATGTGCCCGGGTTGCCGGCAACGTATTGTCCAATCCTTTGGAGCCAAGAATCTGAAACAGGCGAGAATTTCCGTATCTAAATCCTGCTGCCGTACTGTTTAAAAACAGACGCCATTGCCTTACAAATGTTTCATCAAACAATTTCCTGATTTTCTCGACATTTCCTTCAAAATTTTCTGCCCATTTTTCAAGAGTTTTTGCATAGTGAAGCCGTAAATTTTCTACATCTAGAATGGAAAAGCCTGTTTTTCCCATTTCTTGCACAATTTCGTGAAGTGTCGGAATATAGGCTCCGGGAAAGATGTAACTAAACGTCCAGGGATCTCCGGCAGACGGGGTATCTTTCCCAATTGTATGAAGCAGGGCCAACCCGCCGGTCTTTAATAAATCCGATACCTTTTGAATAAACGTAGGAATAAATTTTTTTCCAACATGTTCCATCATACCTATGGAAACTATTTTATCAAATTTATCATCTAGCTGTCTGTAATCCTGATATAAAATCTTAAGCTGATTTTGAAGCCCCAATTCTTCGATTTTACGATTGGCGTATTCGAACTGATTTTTCGATAGCGTAATTCCAACTCCGGTTATGCCATATTTCCGGGCTGCATAGATAAGCATCCCGCCCCAGCCGCACCCAATGTCGAGAAGTGATTCATTCGTCTTGAGTAAAAGTTTGCGGGAAATATGTTCATATTTGTTCAATTGTGCCTGTTCCAGGGAATCGTCAGGATTTGAAAAATACGCACAGGAGTAAGTCATAGTCTTGTCAAGATAGAGTGCATAAAATTCATCGCCTCTGTCGTAATGAAAGGAAATGTTTTTTGGGGCTTGTCGCAGGCTGGAGCTGTTTAGGAACGAAAGGATAAGCGGTCGATATTTTTGCCAGAAAGGTAAGTAACGCTCGTCAAAATTTATGGAAAATACCAGACGGAAAAGTTTCTGAATATCCTTCTCTATTTCCAGATCCCCTTCCATATAAGCTTCTCCAAACCCTAAAAATCCTTTTCTGATGATTTTTTTAGTACAATTTTCAGTTTTCAGGCGTAATATTACCTCTGGAAAGCTTCCAAAGCGTATGGTATCACCATCCCACAACTCTATAGCAAAACATGCTGTTGGATCGGCTTGATGCATCATTTGGGCGATATTTTTGATAACCTTTTTCACAGCAACCCCCCATTATACTCTCTATGGCAGTTTGATATTCCTGCGTCCGCCAACCGCCTGTGTAAAAGACTTAGGCGCTTTGCCCCCATTGACCTTAAGCACGTAAGGCCTATACCCCGGAAGCAATAAGAGAATTATGAAATAATGGTGCCGGTGAAATGGAAAAAATTCACTGGGTAAAATGATGGATGTTAAGGAGGTCCTGACAATCTAAACAATTTATCTCCGCTTTTACCCCCAATATTCCAGTACTCCAGTATTCCAGTATTCCATACCGAAGGCATAAACAGGTTGTCATTAAAAAACTTATGATTTGGTCAGGTTGTAGAATTCCCTAAATATTTTATATAGACATTAAAGTATAGTTTATTTTGTCCATAGAGGCAA
>JASFHC010000203.1:0-4795 GCA_050123435.1 Desulfobacterales bacterium | reverse complement strand
GTTTACGCTGTTTTCTTCGGAAAGAGCCTGGAGACGCCTTGCTTCTGATGCTCTGAGCGTCAGGGGTTTTTCAACGAGGAGGTGTTTTTTATGGCGTATAATAAACTCCGCGATTTCAAAATGGGTTTCGGCAGGGGTTGCCACGGTAAACCCATCAAAGTCTTCATTTATGGCATATCTGATGCTCGGAAAAATCTTTACATCCGGATACTTATTCTGGAATTCAGCTCGAACATCAGCGCTGGACTCCACGATACCGGCCAGGCAGCCAAGTTCATCCAAGGTTTTAATGTGGTTTTTACCCCAGCGACCGGCGCCAACCACACAGATCGATCGCGACGGATTAGACTCACGGAATAAAGCGGTGGATTTTTTCATCACGCACCCTTTTTATATGGCTTGAATCGAGTCAAAACTGAATTAGGAGTTATCAGTTATTAGAAGTGGTTTCAAAACCTCCTCTCAGGCAAAATTACACATCATCGGCTATTCCTTTTATACCTATTTCTATTTTTTCAATAACATAATCCAGCATTTCACTTGTTAACTCAGGATAAATGGGCACTGCCATGGTGTGTCTCGCAGCGTATTCGCTGTTCGGGAAATCGCCCGATTTATAGCCGAGGTACCTGAAGCACTCTTGTTCGTGAAATGTCACGGGATAGTATATTTCGGTGCCGATGTCATTCTCTGTCAGAAATTTTTTCAGTTCATCTCTGTGCTCCATAACGGAAATAATATACTGGTTATAGATGTGGTATTCTCTTTTGTAGGCGACAACGGGCTTTTTGATGGAGTTAATATTCAGGTTGTTATCGTAGTAGGCCGCATTTTTCTGTCTCATGGAATGCCATTTGTCGAGATAAGGCAGTTTTACCAGAAGCACCGCCGCCTGGATCGGATCCAGCCGAAAATTACCCCCAATCATCGAGTGGTAGTATTTGGGTTTTGCACCATGGTTTCTGAGTCTCTTCAGTTTTTTATCAATGTTCGCATCGTTGGTAAGAACCATTCCGCCATCGCCCATGCCTCCAAGATTTTTGCTGGGGAAAAATGAGAAGCACCCAAGCGTTCCCATGGCGCCGGCTTTTTTCACTCCGTTTTTTGAGGGGTATTGTGCGCCGATGGCTTGTGCCGCGTCTTCAATTACCGGTATGTCAAATCGCCCGGCAATTTCAAGAATCGGGTCCATGTCTGCGCACTGACCATAGAGATGCACGGGGATTATCGCCTTTACTCGCGCTCTCTTAGCCGGTTCCGACTCCAGCCATTGTTCGAGGGCAACAGGGCTCATGTTGCAGGTATCCGGATCTATGTCCACGAATATGGGCACCGCACTCAATCTCGCAATAACGCCAGCGGTGGCAAAAAATGAAAAAGGTGTTATAATTACCATGTCATTGGCACCAATATTCAGAGCCATAAGCGAAATCAGTAAAGCATCCGTTCCCGAAGAAACTCCTGTTGCATATTTAGCGCCCGCATACTCCGCAATTTTTTCTTCCAGTTCCAAGACTTTGGGACCCAAGATATACTGTGTTGAATCAATAACATCATTGACAGCATTTTTCACATCCTTTTCTATTGTTTTTAACTGTGCCTTTAAATCAAGTAATGGAACTTTCATGTTTACTCCTGATCTGATTTATTTTTACATTGAAAAGCTTTGTTCTTTTAGGCCAGGATTCTTACCCGTGTTAAACGTCAGAAGGTTCTCTATTTGCCAATCTCTTTAACCATTCTTTTTTGTTTATGGTTGGAAACAAATTCAAGAAAGAAAGCGAGAAAAAGCATCAGGAACAAGCCAACGACTACGGCTAAGCCTATGATAAGCATTTTCCTTGGCTTTACAGGGTCTCGGCTGCTTGTGGCGGGTTGAAGATATTGAATGTTTTGAATATTGTCTTTTTTAAATTGCAAGTTTTTTATCCCATTTAATTTGTTTTCTATTTCCTTTTCAGATTG
This sequence comes from Desulfobacterales bacterium, assembly GCA_050123435.1. Classification (GTDB taxonomy): domain Bacteria; phylum Desulfobacterota; class Desulfobacteria; order Desulfobacterales; family UBA11574; genus S5133MH16. The sequence continues at coordinate 2,830 of JASFHC010000203.1, read as the reverse complement.
GTCAATTTTTTGTAATTCACTTTCTTTTTTTTCCTTATAATCATTGATTTGATTCTGATAATCATTGGAAAGTTGTAAATTCTGTTGAATAGTGTTGCTATAAAGTAAAGCCGAGAGAATATCATTTTCTTTTGGATTTTTTGAAATTAACTTATCTCTTTCCCTAATTAAATTAGCAGTATTATTTTTTATTAACTCAATTTCAGGCATTAATTCATCAATTCGTTTTTCTATGTTTTTCACATTCCTTTTATATGATTGAATAGTAACTTTGATATAATCTAATTCAGATTTTAATATATCCAATTTTACATCATATTCATTTTTGAAGTATTTCACCAACTTTCTATACGTTTCCAACAATAATTTTCCGAGATGATTCTGAACAACCATACCTTGCTTTATATCATCTGTTTCATATCTTATTTTAATCGTATCAGAATCTTTGGGTATGCTTACCTTAAACTCCAGTTTCGTTGGAATATTCTCCATCTTGATCTCATTCAAATAATCCAAAATATCATTGTTGAATGTTCCTGAGTCTATTAATGCTTTTATGTTCTGGGGAGAGTCAATATAAATATTCTTTCCATGCTCCCCAATCTCCAATATGCCGGGTCTCAATACCATATCAATGCTGTATATTTTGCTCATGTTAAAACTAATTATTGCTGCAAGCAGTCCACAAATAAAAGTTCCTATCATAATAAGGTATTTCCATTTCCACAAAACTCGCAGGATATCGATAAGTTCAATTTCATCTTCGTAACGTTCTATTCTATAGCCCTCTGTTTGAGTTTTATAATCTCCATTCATTCCACATCTCCACTTTTCAGACAGGATTTAAAGAATCTTTAAAATTTCGTTGACTATCGCATAAAATTAGTCGGTTGATTGATCGTCCGATTACCGTCTTGCTTTCAAATACCATTCGTAAACGCTTCGAATGCCGTCTTTTAAATCAATATTCGGTTTCCACCCCAGTTTTTTTATCTTAGAAATATCCAGCAACTTCTGCAAAGTTCCGTCCGGTTTATTTTGATCCCATCTGACATCCCCAGTGTAATCGACAACTTCCGCAACGATTGCCGCAATTTCTTTGACTTTCTGATCCTTGCCGCACCCGATGTTAATTAAGGGTGTATTAGTATCGTCGAAAAACAGGTCAAAATCTTTTCTCTCCATTTTGGTTAAGAAAATACAGACATCTGCAAGATCTTCTACATGCAGAAATTCTCTTCTGGGATTGCCGCTTCCCCAAAGTAGCGCAAAAGAATTAGCCTTGGAAGTTATTTTTTGACCATTTGAAGTAGAATTTTTTAGCCCCATAGATAATTTGATATCTTCGGGAATGGCGCCATGGTTTTGTTCGTCTTCTTTAATTGCATCCCAGTCACCCTGATTTGCAAGCTTCACCAGATGAAATTTTCTGATCATGGCCGGGAGAACATGGCTGGATTCCAGATCAAAGTTATCGTTTGGTCCATACAGGTTGGTTGGCATGACACATATATATTGTGTTCCATATTGACGGTTATAGGACTGACACATTTTGATACCCGCAATCTTAGCAATTGCGTATGGTTCGTTGGTTGGCTCAAGAGGACCGGATAGGAGATAATCTTCTTTCATGGGTTGGGGGCATTCTTTGGGATAAATACATGATGAACCCAAAAAGAGCAGGTGTTTGACACCGGTTTTCCATGCAGCATGAATAACATTATTTTGAATGGCCAAGTTGGTGTAAATAAATTCGGCTGGATAGGTGGAGTTCGCCATAATGCCGCCAACTTTGGCTGCAGCAAGAAAAACATACTCCGGCTTTTCTGCTTTAAAAAAAGCATCAACCTCAGTCTGCCTGGTAAGATCCAAATCCGAATGTCTCCGTACGACCAAGTTTGAACAGCCCTCGGTCTCTAATCTTTTGAGTAATGCGGAGCCAACAAGACCGGTATGACCTGCAATATATATTTTTGAATTTTTTTCCATTGTGTTTCACCCAAACCCTATAAAAATAATCTTACAGAACTTTGGTTACATATTGGCCTCAAAGCTTTCCGGAATCGCAAATCCCCTTTGCTTCCAAATGGCCTCCCGCATGCCTTCTTTCAAGTCGTGCTCTATCATTTCCCGAACCATTTGGTCAAAGGAAATTTCCTGCTTCCAGCCAAGCTTTTCCCGGGCTTTTGAAGAGTCACCCAAGAGTGTCTCCACTTCTGTTGGTCTGAAATAACGCGGATCAACCGCGACAACGGTCTGTCCCATATACAGTTTTCGAAACTTTTCACGACGATCATATTTTTTCAATAAAACCGATGCTTGTATATTATTGATAATCCCTATTTCAGAAACACCATTGCCCTTCCATTCAAGTCCAATTCCAAGCTCCGAAAATGCACCTTCACAGAACTCTCTTACCGAATGTTGTTCCCCGGTGGCAATGATGTAGTCATCGGGTTGGTCTTGCTGAAGGATAAGCCACTGTGCCTGAACGAAGTCTTTGGCATGACCCCAGTCTCTCATAGCGTCAAGATTCCCAAGATAGAGCTTTTCCTGAAGGCCCAGCGCTATGCGAGCCGCTGCTCTGGTTATTTTACGGGAAACAAAGGTTTCGCCACGTAACGGTGATTCATGGTTAAAAAGAATTCCGTTACAGGCAAAAATCCCGTACGCTTCTCGATAATTTACGGTACACCAAAACGCGTAGAGTTTAGCACATGCATAAGGTGAACGCGGATAGAAAGGGGTCTTTTCAGTTTGTGGAATTTCCCGGACCTTGCCATATAATTCGGATGTGGATGCCTGATAAAACTTGGTTTTTTCTTCAAGC
>JASFHC010000202.1:0-4805 GCA_050123435.1 Desulfobacterales bacterium | reverse complement strand
ATAAATATAAAATGTCCAATGATATGAAGTGAAAATCGCTCATGTCGGTATATTTCCAAAACCAGAAGCATGTCGTGGTAGGGGTCATTTCGGATACTCATGGTCTTCTTGTGCCGGCGGTCATAAAAGCCCTTCACGGTGTTGATCTGATTATTCATGCCGGAGACGTTGGCAATACCGGAATTATGGATGAGCTGAAATCTATCGCTCCGGTCGTAGCTGTCCGGGGCAACATGGATATGAGTGAAGATCTAAGGGAGCTTCCCGAAACAGAGGCCATCCAGGTGGGTGATGCTTTTCTGTATATTATTCATGATATTAACAGCCTGGATATTGCTCCGTCGGAGTCTGATTTTAACGCCGTAATTTTTGGCCATCTCCATTATCCTTCTGTTATGGAACACAATGACGTGCTTTTTGTAAATCCCGGCAGTGCTTCACAACCCCGACAGAATTCTTCGGTGTCGCTGGCCTTACTCCACATCCGTGGAACTTCCATAAAAACACAGATTGTGGACATCGTTGATTGATCAGTGTTCAAAAAATACATCCGTCATGGCGCATTAGAATTATGAAATCAGAAAAAATTAAAATAAAGATTGATGATGAGTACGTATCCGCGCTTGTTTCAGCCCCTGATACTCTAAATGCGAACAGCAAGAAGGGGTTGATATTCGCCCACGGCGCAGGCAACGATATGAATCACCCCTTGCTGGTTTTTGTATCCGAGGGTTTTGCCAAACAAGGTTTTATCACGCTGAGATTCAATTTCCCATACAAAGAAAAGGGAATAAAAAGGCCGGATCCGCAAGGGAAGCTGATTCAAACATGGTTATGTGCATATGATTTCCTGAAAAGCGGCTATACATACAAAACCGATAAAATCATCGCTATTGGTAAATCCATGGGAGGTCGTGTGGCTTCCCAGATGGTTGCTCAAGGACTGATGGATGTGGATGGTCTGATATTCCTGGGATATCCTCTGCATGCCCCGGGTAAAAAGGATAAACTGAGAGATACACATCTGTATCATATGAAAATGCCAGTATTGTTCTTTGCGGGTACCAGAGATTCATTATGTGATCTAAGCCGACTCAATGGCGTTCTAGATAAGCTGATATGCAAATGGGATCTGGAAATAGTTGACGGTGGGGATCATTCATTCAATTTGCTCAAATCTGATCCGCGGACTCAAAAGGATGTCCAGATGCAGGTTTTAAGCAAATGTCTGGATTGGTTGAAGACGTGTTGATGCGTAAGGTTTTCACTATAGCGTCTTGATGTGTTTGAGAGAAATTAACATGGGCATGAGACCCTTAATTGGCGTGGCAGCGATTGTGACTAAAGATAATAAGGTATTGCTGGGTAAACGAAAAAATGCTCATGGAGCCGGAAGTTGGGCATTTCCAGGTGGTCACTTAGAATTTAACGAGTCCATTGAGGAATGCGCCAAACGGGAAGTCTTTGAAGAAACAGGAATACACATCAAAAATATCAGATACGGCACGTTTACAAATGATATTTTCCGAAAGGATCAAAAGCATTATGTTACCCTATTCGTAATTTCAGAATATGATGATGGCGATCTTGAGTTAAAAGAACCCGAAAAATGTAAAAAATGGGACTGGTTTTTTTGGAATGAGTTGCCGGAACCAAGATTCTTGCCTTTGGAAAATTTGTTGAAGCAAGGTTTCAGGCCAGAATAAAATCCGGCCTGTTTCGGTTGGCTGGACCTGAAACCTATAGAGCACAATTTTATTATGAGTCTATATGATTCTTATGGTTTTTGTTTAAAACTTTTTTATTCTTAAATTAAGTTCGTCGAGCTGGGCATTGACGGTTTGAGCAGGAGCATTGGTCAGCAGGCATACTGCTTTCTGAGTTTTTGGAAAGGCGATGACATCCCGGATGGAAGGCTGCGAGCACAAAATCATCACCAATCGGTCAAAACCGATGGCTATCCCGCCGTGGGGAGGAGCTCCGGACTCCAGCGCCGAAAGCAGAAATCCAAATTTTTCCTCATAGGTTTCCCGATCCATTCCCAGTGCTGCAAAGACCTTTTCCTGCAATTTTCTTTCATGAATACGAATGCTCCCGCCGCCGATCTCCGAACCATTTAACACTAGGTCATAGGCCTTGGATCTCACGGAAAGCGGATCTTTTTCCAGCAGATCATAATCTTCGTCCAGAGGCGCCGTAAAAGGGTGGTGCAACGCCTGGTTCCGTTTTTCGTTTTCATCAAATTCCAATAGTGGAAAACGGGTAATCCAGACAAAATTGAATGTGTCTTCATCTACCATGCCCAGTTTCTTCCCCAGAAAGTTTCTAAGGTGTCCCAGGGCCTCGTTGGTGATTTTGGGCTGATCGGCCACAAAAAATACCAAATCGCCGGGCTGCATATCAATACGCTTTGCAAGCGCCTCTTTTTCATCTTGGGTGAAAAATTTCGCGATCGGCGATTGCCAGGAATCTTCACGCACCTTGATCCATGCTAGACCTTTGGCTCTGTAAATGGAAACAAATTCGGTCAAATCGTCTATCTCTTTGCGTGTAAAATCGATGCACCCCTTGGCATTCAGCGCCTTGACGATTCCCCCTTTTTTAACCACATCAGAAAAGACCTTGAAACCTGCATCTTGCACAATGTCCGAAATATTAACGAGTTCCAGTGCAAACCGAATGTCGGGTTTGTCCAGCCCAAAACGGCCAACCGCATCATCATAGGAAAGGCGCTCAAAGGGGGTGTTAAGGTCCACGTTCAGAGCATCCTTGAAGAGATTGACCATCATGTTTTCTGTAATGTCCATTACATCGTTTTCTCCGACGAAAGACATTTCCATATCGATCTGGGTAAACTCCGGCTGGCGGTCCGCCCTAAGATCTTCGTCTCTGAAACATTTAACAATCTGGTAGTACCGGTCAAACCCGGACACCATTAGTAGTTGTTTAAAGATCTGGGGGGACTGGGGCAAAGCGTAAAAGAGACCCGGATTTACCCGGCTGGGCACCAAATAGTCCCTTGCACCTTCGGGTGTGCTTCGGGTCAGCACCGGCGTTTCAATATCGATAAACCCGAGATTGTTCAAATATTGTCTGATGGAAGCGGCAGCTGCATGCCTTTGGATGATATTTTTTTGCAAAAGGGGGCGTCGTAAATCGATGTGACGGAATTTCAGCCGAATATTCTCAGAAACATCCAGGTTATCCTCAATCATAAACGGGGGAGTTTCGGCTGCATTTAATATTTTAAGTTCCGTGGCAAAGACTTCTATCTCACCGGTTTTCAATTTGGTATTGGTCATGCCTTCCAGTCTTTTTTCCACGTTTCCCCGAATTCCAATCACGTATTCACTTCGAATGGCATGGGCTTTTTTATGGACTTTAGTGCTGACTTCAGGATTGAAAACAACCTGCGTAATCCCTTCCCTGTCGCGCAGATCCACGAAAATCACTCCTCCGTGATCTCTTCGGCGCTGCACCCAACCCATGAGTACCACTTCCGTACCAACATCATCTGCTCCAAGTTCGCAGCAGGTATGGGTTTTTCTCATATCTCCGAGTTTATCTGACAACGAATTAACTCCTTTCAACTTAAAAGTGCCTAGAAGTGATTTCAAAACCTCCCCTCAGGCCCAATTTCTGTGTTGGACCGAGGGATTCAATACTCGAAATATTAACTATATTTCTGCGCTTGAGACCCTCGCCCTGTCTTGACTTTGAACCTGATTGAAGGTTTTGAAACCACTTCTAACCCGGACAAATCCGCCATCCTGCCAAGCGGAGCAAGGAGGACAGGCCGGAACAAAACATATTTGCCACAAAGGCACTAAGACACGAAGGTTTAATAATTTTTCTTAGTGTCTTTGTGCTTTGTGGCAAGAAGAAAATCGTCCTCGCTAAAGACGAGTTTCACACTTAATTTTTTATATCGTTAATTTTGCTTTTATATTTTCAACAACATGTTCGATGGGGATGGAAATCTGTTCTTTGGTGGACATATTGCGAAAGATAACCAGTCCTTGTTTAATCTCATTATCGCCGACGATCAGCACATGTGTTACACCCAGCCTGTCTGCTCGTTTCATCTGGCTTTTTAAGCTTTTATCGCCAAAATCCATCTCGGTTATAATTCCCTCAAGACATAAATTGGTTTTCCATTCAAAGGCAAGGTGCAGGCTCTTTTCACCCAGTGCCGCCAAATAAATATCCGGCGTTTTGATAAAATCATTACGATTCAGTCTTGTAACTTCTGCCAACCGGTCAAAACCGATGGCAAAACCGGTTGCCGGGGTATCTGGTCCGCCGAGTGCCTTAACCAGTCCATCGTATCTGCCGCCGCCTGCCACAGCACTCTGGGCGCCTAATGAGCCGGTCTGAATTTCAAAAGTGGTTCGTGTATAATAGTCAAGGCCCCGGACCAGCCTTTTATCGATGGTAAACGGGACATTGATTGCGTCAAGAGCTGTCTTGACGGTTTCAAAGTGTCGGTGGCATTCCGGACATAAATAATCCAGAATGGAAGGTGCATGGGCCATGGCCTCTCTGCAGGCGGGCACCTTACAGTCGAGTACACGTAAGGGATTCCGGTCTTTTCGCCGGACACAGTCTGAACAAAGATTTCCTGTGGAAGATGTTAGAAAATCGGAAAGCACGACTTTGAATTTTGGGCGACATTCCAGACAACCCAGCGAATTGATATGTACTTCAACATCGGAAACAGACAGTCTTGAAAATAAGGTTACCAGCAGAAAAATCAACTCAACATCAACCAGCGGAGAATCCACCCCAAAAATTTCAGCATTGAT
>JASFHC010000201.1:0-4917 GCA_050123435.1 Desulfobacterales bacterium | reverse complement strand
GCGTACCATTTCGTAAATTTCATCAGCACTAGGATGAGTGTTGACCTTTCGCAGTTCTTCTAATATTATCTTGCGCTGACGGGTCATTCTCATTTTATTTTCTTTTACCAAGTCGTTATCCTTTCAGCTACGGGGTGGCCCACTATCTTCTTTATATCTTCTATGCTTAAAAAAGGTCCATGTCAAGTCTGTATAAGCAAGTCAAAATTTTATGGTAATCCAACTAATTATATATCTTTGAAATTATACAATTTCTCGAAATTACAGGTTCTTTAACGGCAAACCGTTTATAGCATCAGAATGGAATAATGGGTAATGCCCTTTAAATAAATCGATATTCCATCATTCAACCATTTCATTATTCCATCCCTTGGGCAAGTTTGAAAATCTTGATTAAATTCTATCATAAAATTCAAATTAAATTGATTTTAGTCTTTATAATGTTGACAATACACATTGTGGTATATATTATTAATAGTAATGGTTACTATTAAGAAGCATTTAACTAGTTTTTTAAGTAAAAAATCTTTCCAAGAAGGGAGGCAAAATGGAAAAAAAGAAAATTTTATCCAAAAAAAAAGAGATAATCCCTAGGGATGTCACTATCTGTGAGGCTACCGCACAAATGCTTGAAAAAGCTAAAAAAGACGGTGTGGAGACCGCATTTGACCGGGCTGCAAGCATGAAAGCCTGTCCTATTGGTGCGGATTCTGCGTGTTGTAAACATTGTTCCATGGGACCTTGCCGGTTGATCGCCAAAGATCCTTATGGAAAAGTTGGAGTTTGCGGTGCAACTATTGATACAGTCATGTCTCGTAATTTTGCACGCATGGTTGCTTCCGGAAGCGCCGCCCATACGGACCACGGAATGAGCATGCTTGATCTTTTTCGTGAAGTGGTAAAAGGGAATATCACAGATTATGAAATTAAGGATCCGGACAAACTTGAGGAAGTTGCGGCTTCCATTGGTATTGAGGTTGAAGGGCGTGAACTTCATGATATTGCAATGGATCTTTACGAAGAACTTGAGCGTACTTATACACAGGTGGAAGGGGAAATCCCCTTTGCCAAACGGGTTCCTGAAAAAACACTGGAGGTCTGGCGCAAACTCGGTATTGTTCCCAGGGGAGCCATGCGGGAAATTATGGAGTTGATGCATCGGACTCATATGGGTGTGGATCAAGATTATGAAAACATTACCACTCAGATTAGCCGGACCGCCCTTGCCGACGGCTGGGGAGGATCCATGGTGGCCACGGAAATATCCGACATTCTTTTCGGAACCCCGTCTCCGGTTAGCGTGGAAGTAAATATGGGCGTTCTTAAAGAAGACCACGTCAATATTATCGTTCATGGCCATGAACCAAATCTTTTTGAATCCATGCTCGTATCGGTCAATGAACCCACACTCATTCAAGAAGCCCAAAAAGCCGGGGCCGTGGGTATCAATCTGGTGGGAATGTGCTGTTCAGGTGCGGAAATGTTGTCTCGTCATGGAATTCCCCATGCTGGAAATTTTATGTCCACGGAATCCATACTGGTCACCGGTGCTGTAGATGCTATGACCGTCGACGTCCAGTGCATCAAACAGGGACTGGCCAAGGTAGCTGAATGTTATGGGACGCATCTTATCACCACTAATCCCAGATGTCATATTGAAGGCGCACAGCACATTGCATTGGATGAACACAATCCAAGTGCTTGCACCGACGAAATCGTCATCAAGGCTATTTCTCGTTTCAAAAACAGAACCGGAAAAATAGAAATCCCAAAAATTAAGAATATCGGGGTCCATGGATTTTCCCACGAGTATATCAATTACATGCTTGGTGGATCTTTCCGAGCGTCTTATACCCCACTCAATGACAATATCATCAATGGTAGGATCCGGGGAGTTGCCGGCGTGGTCGGCTGTACCAACCCCAGGGTCAAACAGGACTGGGTTCATGTTGAACTGGTTAAGGAGTTGATCAAAAAGGACGTACTGGTTCTACAGACCGGATGCTCTCAGATTGCACTTGCCAAAGCCGGCTTAACCGCTCCGGAGGCCGCAATCCTCGCAGGCCCTGGATTGCAGGAAGTGTGTGAGACAGTGGGCATGCCGCCGGTCCTGGGCGTGGGGTCTTGCGTGGACAACAGCCGGATTCTGATTGCAGCTTCTGCCATGGTTCAAGAAGGTGGTCTGGGAGATAGTATCGCTGAGCTACCCGTAGCCGGAGCCGCACCCGAATGGATGAGTGAAAAAGCCATAAGCATCGGGCAGTACTTCGTTGCCTCGGGCGTATACACCGTTTTTGGGGTAACATTTCCCATTGTTGAAGAAACAAAATTCCACAAGCTTCTGTTTGAGGGACTTGAAAACCAGGGGTTGGGCAAATGGGGATTTTCCGCCGATCCCAGGGAGATGGCCCGTTTGATGATCGCCCATATCGATAAAAAGAGAAAAGAGCTTGGGATTGATAAGGCCAGAGAAAGAGTCCTTATGGATATGGCGGATCGTCGCGAAATGGACGCCGCTTATCAGAAAGCTTAAGGATAAAAACCATAACCATTTCTTAAAGTATAAAAAAGGGGTTCCCTATGCAGGAGCCCCTTTTAATATCCCTGGTCTATTATCACGATTTAGGTTTCCGTACTTATTTAGTGCCCACCCATAAATTTATATTGGACACAAATTAAGTTTCCAATGCAGAAATGAGCAATTTTTCGCAAGGTCAAGGGAATCAAGGAATACCGCGGAGGCGTACAAGTGGTACGCCGCACAAGGTATTCCGCAGATTGACCCCAGAGAAATAGGCTCCTCATTTCACGGGTCAGGCTCAGAGATTGCGGAAAAGGGCCATTTCTGGATGGAAACTATTTAGTGTCCGACATCGCTTCCGGATAGTTAGCTAAAAACCGATATAATGTAGCCCGGCCCACACCAAGAAGCCGCGCTGCCTTTGCTTTATTACCCCCGCTTTTTACAAGCGCTGATCTTACAATATCAAGGTTAAGTTTCCGAGAAGGCCCCCGAGAAGTTCCAAGGACATTATGTCTATGTAGTTCAATGGGAAGATCTTTGGGTAAAATCTTCCGGCCTCTGCATTTGACGATGGCAAATTGAATAACATTCTCAAGCTCCCTGACATTGCCCGGCCAATAGTAGTCCATCAAAAGGGACATAGACTCATCGGAAATGTCCGGATAATCTCTACCTCCATCCGTTACAATCCTGTTGAAAAAGTGGTCAATAAGAAGCGGAATATCGTTTTTTCGCTCTCTGAGGGGCGGTATGTAGATGGGAACGACATTAATGCGGTAGTATAGATCATCGCGAAAATTACCCCTTTTTACTTCTTTTTTCAGATCGCGATTGGCGGCGCTAATAATACGGACGTCCACGGATTTGGTTTTCTCGTCACCCACCCGCTCGAATGTTCCTTCCTGAAGCACTCGCAGCAGTTTTGCCTGCATATCCTTGGGCAAATCAACCACTTCGTCCAAGAACAGAGTGCCGCCGTTCGCCAGTTCAAAACGACCTTTTTTATCACGCAGCGCCCCGGTAAAAGAACCTTTAACGTGTCCAAACAATTCGCTTGCCAGCAGTCCCTCGGGTAATGCGCCACAGTTGACCGGCACAAAGGGTTTTTTTGCACGAATGCCCTCGTTGTGAATTGCCGCAGCAACCAGCTCCTTCCCGGTCCCGCTTTCTCCTTGGATAAGAACAGGAACATCAACTTCTGCAACCTCCCTTATGGTTTCGAACAGTTCTTGCATCTTGACATCGCGTCCGATAATCCCGGCAAAGCTCTGGTCCGCTTTTAACCGTCGCCGAAGGGTGTTCAGTTCGGTCATGTCTTCAAGAATAATAACCGCCAACCGTTTATCCTCATGGTCGAAGGGAGCGGCGCTTATAAGTAACTGCAAATCTCTTGTCTTCCCGTTAACCAACAACTGAAATATAGCCTTTTTCCTGTGTATCTGATTTCCTGAAAGCGCCTCAAGTGCTGTGTTGCGGACCCCACAGGTAAAACATTCTTCAGCAAAACCACAGCCTTTCGGGTTTTTAAATGCATTCACGCATTTTAGCGCTTCACCGCCACGCCGATCTATTATCTCTGCTTCGGAAATTCCAAAGGTCTGTTCCATCACGTTGTTCACCGCCAAAATCCTTCTGTCACCATCAATGATAAGAACTCCGCAGGGAATCGACTCAAACAGGCTCTTTAGAAACCCTTTCTGATTCAAAATTTCTGCAATCGGTTTCATTTTTAAAAGGTGGTCATTGTTCAAGGGTTTGGGTTCAAGGTTAAATCCCTAAGGTAATTAACCGTGAACTTCCGAACCATAACTGGTTATAAACAATAAATTTATTGCTAAGCATTCGTTTTTTCAAATGAGGAGTTTAAAGAAGAGTCCATTGCATGTCAAGGGCAAATCAGTTTTATATTCATATCTTCCCTGATTCCGAGGCGCGTCAGAACAAAATCATATTTTACAGGATCATGAGGAACAAGTTGTTTAAAGCAGTGTGTTATTTCAAGAGCTGTATTCATGTTCGCTTGTTTCTTTGCGGTAAGACCCAACTTCAGACTTATTTTATGCATGTGAGTATCTAGAGGAATAACCAATTTTGACAAAGGTACATTCTTCCAACCACCGGGATCAACTCTGTCTTTTCTGACCATCCACCTTAGAAAAAGATTCATTCTCTTACAGGCGCTTCCCTTTTCAGGCAAAGCCACAAGATGTCCGGGTTTGCTTTTTCCAGCAGTAAGCTGACCTGTAAAAAAAATCATCGCCGGGATGACCGTATCATCATCCGGAGATAACCCATGGGAAAAACATTTATTCAAAGAACCAAACTGGGCTACAACGCTTTTTATCCCCCAAAGCAACTCTGCGACATGATCTCCGGTAGCAAATCTATGAGTA
>JASFHC010000200.1:0-4919 GCA_050123435.1 Desulfobacterales bacterium | reverse complement strand
CGGCTTCATGGCTCTCGATTTCGCCCGTGATCAGATTTCTGACCACAATGCCTCGAGCCTGTTCGTTGATCACCACAATGTCCAGCATTTCCCGGCGCGGGAACATAGTGACCTGGCCGACCGCTACCTGGCGCATCAAAGAGCTGTAAGCTCCCAGAAGAAGCTGCTGACCGGTCTGGCCGCGAGCGTAAAATGTCCGGGCCACCTGAGCGCCGCCGAAGCTGCGGTTGGCTAGAAGGCCTCCGTATTCCCGGGCAAAGGGTATGCCCTGGGCAACGCAATGGTCGATAATATGGTTACTCACCTGGGCCAACCGATAGACATTGGCTTCTCTGGCTCTGAAATCGCCCCCTTTGATGGTGTCGTAAAAAAGACGCCAGATGCTGTCGCCGTCATTCTGGTAGTTTTTGGCTGCGTTGATCCCGCCCTGAGCAGCAATGCTGTGAGCGCGCCGAGGGCTGTCTTGAATACAGAAGCTTTTTACGTAATAGCCGAGTTCGGCCAGTGATGCCGCTGCTGAACCGCCGGCAAGACCGGTTCCTACTACAATGATAGTATATTTCCTTTTATTGGCAGGATTGACAAGCTTAAGTTCAAAACGGTGTTTATCCCATTTTTCTGCAAGGGGACCTGAAGGTGTTTTTGCATCAAGGCGCATATTTAAGCTCCTTATAGTAAAAGGGAAACATAAACAGGAATAAAACCAAAACCAATTCCGATAACCACGCTGAAAACAATACTCAACCCCCTGAGAAAGGGGGTATACTTCGGGTGACTGGCGCCTAATGTCTGAAACGCACTCCAAAGCCCGTGGCTCACATGAATCGCTGCAATGATCACCGCAAACGTATAAATGAATATATATACGGGGTTTGCAAATGCATTGGACAAGAGTTGAAACGTGGTGGTGTTGGTTTTATCCACGAAATGAAAATTTGTCAGATGAAAAATAACAAACAGCAGCAGAATAAAACCGGTGTAGGGCATGGTTGCCGACCCCAGGGTCCGTCCGCCCGCACGTTTATTGACCGAATATCTGACGGGTCGGGCCTTAAGGTTTTGATAAAAAAGAAGCGCGCCGGTCATGATATGTATGACGGCAAAAGATAAAAGCCCTAATTCTGCCAGGGTTACGAGAGGTCCTAATGAATGGAGATGCTCCACATACGAGTTAAAGAAATCTTTACCGCCGTATATGGTCAGGTTACCGGCAAGATGTATGGTCAAAAAACAGCAGAAGCCCAGACCGGTAATCGCCATCATTAGTTTTTTCCCAACCGAAGTTACAAGAGGGTTTGTAGGCCGGTTCATCTCTTCCTCCAATACGTTAAACTTGTTAGAAATCAGGGGCTTTGCCCCAATTGGAATAATGGCCTTGGTGAAATGTAAAAAATTTCACCCCAGTACGATCTGCCGGAGCTACGGGGCAGACAGGGCAGGCCGGGTAAAAATGATGGGTGAGCTTGTCCTGAACGAAGTTGAAGGAAAAGAGGTTTTTACAATTAGTCTGCGTTATTTTCGCTCCCTCCCCAATATTCCAGCATCCATTCTTCCATTCTAATCTAATGGCATAAATATATTGCACTAAAAAAACATGTATTCTCGAGAAATTGTAGAATTTCCGAGACGTTCAATTAATAATGATTTCTTAAACCGAACACGTAAATTTATTCCTTTTTGTTTGGGCTGTCAACATAATTCTCCAGCCACCAGGCATCATATTCGGTGTGTATAATACTGTCTGCGAGGGTTCGACCGGTTTTGGTTTGCAGACGCTGTAACGCAAAGGGCAGCCACTTTTTGGGAGGTTCGTAGCCCATGTCTGAAAGGAATTTTAAGTCCAAGATCAGCGCAAGCTGGTCCGCATCCTGTGCAAGTTTGGACTCTATGGACCGGCAGGCATTAAATTCCTCTATTAACTCACCAAGTTTTGTGCCAAAAGGCAAATCTTTAATAATATGCTTCACCGCTTTATTTTCATCTGCGGCTACATATTTTTTCTGGACATAGTTAAGGTCACCGGTTTTTGCCTCCGGGAGGTCGTGCACCAGAGACATGGCAATCAGTTTGAAAGCGTCCACCTCTGGCTCCAGTTGGGACATGACAAAAGCAATGAAGGCAACGCTGAATGAATGCTCGGCCACGGACTCCTTCCCCGCCCCAAGAAAATGGTAGCCAGATCGGGGAATTTCTTTTAAAATATTTGCTTTGAATAAAAGGTTTGCAATGTTTTTCATAAGATCTCCCTATGTTGTTCAATTGAAAACTTTTGAATTCGTAAAAAGTTGTTTTTTTGACGTTTTATGAAACCATCAATTATAAAGCAATACAAAAATTGATGACGGTTTTAAGATCAAACCAAATTTCTTGACACCATAATTCGGTTCATATAGTTAAAAAAATTAGAAATCGGGTGACAGGATTGCTGTTAAAAAATTATCGCCCTGACCCATCCCGTCATTTCGGGATAATGCTGGAAAACGGGGGTATCGTAAAATTCATCTTGACGGGAATTCAATAGAAGAATATCATCTTCTTAAAATCATCATTCCAATATTCCATCATTCCGATATCCATGTCCGAGTTAAAAAAAAAGCCTAAAAAAGCCTTAATTTTCAATAAATACTGAAATCTAGAAAATTCTCCATTACATAAAACACGGAGCCATATAATGAATCCTGCAAAAATAGATATATTCCATATGATACTGAACGCCGGTCTTATGGTTCAGTTTGTGCTTTTGTTGCTGCTCTTTTTTTCCATAACCTCATGGGCAATCATGATAATGAAGTATCGTTATATCAAAAGGGCGTTCTCTGAATCGGCGGAATTTATTGATTTTTTTTGGAAAAGCAGAAACCTGTCCAATGCATTTTCCAAGGCAAAGATGCTTCAGGGCAGTCCCGTTGCCCGGATTTTTCGCGTAGGATATGTGGAACTTAAAAAATCCAGCCGATTCAGGGATCCAGCGGAATCAGGATCAGTAAATTCATCGGGAACCGAAAGCGCCTCTTTGGGCTCAAGATTTACCGGAATCGGCAATGTTAAACGGGCCTTGCGCCGGGCCATTAACGCCGAGACCACCCGCATGACTCGAATGGTCCCTTTTCTCGCCACAACGGGTAACACGACGCCGTTTATCGGGTTGTTCGGAACCGTTTGGGGAATCATGAATTCTTTTCACGGAATCGGGCTCAGGGGGTCGGCCAGCCTTGCCGTGGTGGCGCCCGGAATTTCTGAAGCGCTAATTGCTACGGCCGCCGGATTGGCGGCCGCCATACCAGCGGTTATCGCATTTAATCATTTTATGCAAAAGATAAGAATTGTCGAATCCGAACTGCAAAATTTTTCCGCAGATTTTCTAAATATTATTGAACGTGATATTATAACCTAAGTTGAACGATTTTTTTGTGATGAGATGTGCTGAGATCTTAATTGACGCATAAGGGTTTGCGAAAGCCGCAGGCATACCCGTGGATATTTCGAGGATTTTCGCGGATCCTTCATGCGCAAGAGATCGGTGCAAATCGAGTAAAAAATTGCTCAATTTAACTTGAGGGAGGAATATTCGATGATAAACGGGGGCAACAGTGACCGCCTCATGTCTGATATTAATGTCACTCCGTTTGTTGATGTTATGCTGGTTCTTCTGGTGATTTTCATGGTAACTGCTCCTATGATGATGCAGGGCGTGGATGTTGCCCTGCCAGAGACCACATCACAGCCACTTATTTCAGAAAAGGAGCATCTTATTATTACCATAAACAATAAGCACCAGGTGTTTATCAACGACTTTCAGGTTACCCTTGATTTTCTTCAGGAAAAACTCAAAAAGATTCTTGAAGGTCGAGAAGACCGGGGCGTCTATCTTCGGGCCGACAGGGAAATACCCTATGGTTTTGTGGTTCAAGTCATGTCCGAAATAAAAGAGGCCGGAATTGAGAAGCTGGGCATGGTGACCGAACCACCAGGTCAAAAAGAGAAAGGGAAAAAACGAAAATCAAAAAGCTGATGAATAAAAGAATGCATTCAAATTCTTATTTGTCCGGAGATAAAGAATACGAGCGCAGGACATTCTTTTTGAATTTAAGTGTTTCCTTGATGTGTCACGTGATTTTTTTGGTGATTTTGATATTTGCTCCGGGATATGCAACAAGCAAACGGCCGTCTCTTTCCGTTATCAATGTGAGCATGGTGACTTTGCCGGCTTCAAAGCCACTGTCGGGTCCGGACTATGAGCGGCCCGCAGAACTTAAAAAACCGGCGACAGTAAAAAAAAAGACTTCGGCTCCAGAAATTGCATCAAAAACTATTCCGGCACCAGTCCGGAAGCCCTCAAAAGCAATTTCTATTGCGCCCAAAAAGAAAAAGATAAAAACATCACTTAAAAAAAAGACCTTCAAGTCTGACCGAGTGGTTAAAAGCGCGATTAGCCAGATTGAAAAGAACGTTGAAAAATCACGGCCCGATCAGATCCGCCAGGCCATCGACCGCCTCAAGGATCAGGTCAAAAAGAGCAGACCCGTTGAGCGTAAAACCAATGAAGACGTAACATATTCAGGCACCTCCGGCGGATCCGGTGCCGGAACTAAAAAAGTTCTGGAATTAATTGATATCTATTATATTGAAATTGCGTCCCAGATTCAGAAAAACTGGGCGTTTTCCGAGCAACTGGGAGGGGGGCAGAAAAATCTCGAAGCATATCTGGCAATCAAAGTCATGCCCAACGGAGAAATAAAAGATATATGGTTTGATAAAAGATCCGGAAACAGTTATTTCGATGAATCCGCGAAAAAAGCGATTATGAAATCAAATCCGGTTCGGCCCCATCCGCCGGGAGTAAAAAAGCCCTTTGTGGATGTGGGACTGAGGTTTACCCCCGAAGGGATAAAATAAAATCGTTCTAACAATAGTGCCCG
>JASFHC010000199.1:0-4927 GCA_050123435.1 Desulfobacterales bacterium | reverse complement strand
GCTTCCAATTCAACGCCAATGAGGCAGTTGAGTATGAAATTTGGAAAATTGAATCATCCACAAAAACTACTGCTTGGCTTTTTTATCCAGAAATACACTTACAAGTGAATAATTGTTATGATTTATGGATAGACACTAACTAACCGCTGTGAATTTTAAGACCCCCCCGTGTTACGTACATTACCTAAAACTGTGTAGTTTATTTCATAAATTCAATTAGTTCACACTCCCACTCATTTATTATCTAACATCAATAATTATTTAAATCAATCAGTTATAGAACACCATTTATATCATTTATATTCTGGCATTATATTTGCTATTTTTTTGTAAAATGTATTTGGACGAGAAAAAAATGAGGCGCTTGGTAATTCTATTATTTTTTTTGGGAAGTGTGTTGCTTTTATATGGATATGGTTATGCCCTGAATTTAAATGATCCAGAGGATAATTATTCTTTGAGCGACAGTTGGCTTCCGTTTGATAAAAAGGAATTCCATGCTTCTATTAATCTCGCCCACAACAGCATGATTCAACGTCTTCCTTCACTGATTAAGTTTAACCACCCCTACGGATTAATCGACAATTTTAATCTTGACCGGAGAACTATCCTTACGCAAAACATAGAGACCGGGAATGCCGGAAATATTATAGCTAAGATTCGTGAATGTTTGATATCCCGGCTTACATCTCTGAAGATCAAAAATAAAATAGATTCAAAAACACGCCTGATATGCAATCCGGAATTAATTCTCGATTTTTATGTTCATCGTGAATTTAAGCCGGTATGGGTGACGAAAGAAGGCTTGAACAATAAAACAAAGGTTTTCATAAATACTATTATTGAAGCAGGCCATGAAGGACTCAATTCCGAAGCCTATCATGGGGAAAATATTATGACCTTGCTGACCGATATTAAACTCGGCATAGCCAAAAATACACATGAATTTGAAAAGTTGGCGGAACTTGATTTACTTTTAAGCGATGCATTTTTTTCATTTGGATCTCATCTTTCAGAGGGAATCGTGGACCCTTATTCCAACAATCTTAATTGGCACATAAAAAAACCAAAAAAAAATCTGATAAAGATTTTTCAAACCATACTGTCCGATGACAGCGTGGAAGGATTCGTCGATGCTTTGCGGCCATGCCATCCCGGATATCTTAGATTAAGGACGGCACTATTAACATACTTAGATATAAAAAAATCCGGATGCTGGCCCGAAGTTCCTGCCGGGGAAAAAATGCGGAAAGGCGATCATGGAACATGGATTTCCGTTTTAAGATCACGCCTGATTATTTCAGGAGATCTGGCAGAATCACCTGACACCAATCCTACCTATTTTGATGACTTTTTGGAAGACGGGGTCAAAAGATTTCAAGCGAGACACGGGCTTGAAGTTGATGGAATTGTGGGTTCAAAGACGCTCGCGGCATTAAATGTTCCAGTAGAAGATCGTATCAGACAAATCAAGTTGAATATGGAGCGATGGCGTTGGCTTCCTCGAGATTTGGGAGAACGCCATATTATGGTTAACACGGCTAATTTCAAACTCAATGTTATTGAAAATGAGAAAACAGCGCAATCAACCCGGGCTATTGTAGGAAGAATGGAGAGACCCACTCCTGTTCTGTCACGAAAAATAAAATATCTTGAATTGAATCCCTATTGGAATATTCCCCGCAACATTGCCTTAAATGACATTATACCTTCCATCAAAAAAGACCCCGACTACTTGGCTGATAATAACATCAGAATTTTTGAAGACTGGACAGCACATGCAAGGGAGTTACCACCTGAATCTATTGATTGGCCTCATATTACGAAAAAAAACTTTGTCTATAGGTTACGACAGGATCCGTCACAATCAAACGCCCTAGGACAAGTAAAATTTATTTTTCCAAATAAGTTTAGCATATATTTGCACGATACCCCGGCTCGCAATTTATTTAATAAGACAAAACGCACCTTTAGCTCCGGTTGCATTCGCATTGAAAAACCAATACAATTGGCCGCTTACCTTTTACAAGATAATCCAAAATGGAATCTTGAAAAATTAACCGTTGCGGTCAACAGCAAAAAAAACAAAGCCATACTACTGTCACACCCGATAAATATTCATATTCTCTACTGGACAGCCTGGGTTGATAACGACGGCATTATCAACTTTAGAAATGATATATATGGAAGGGATAATCGGTTGAACATTGCTCTAAACGAGAAAGCGACTCCTCCGGAGGTATTGTACGGGAGCAATTCAAAAAAAAGATATTTCTCATCTTTGATCCTACCGTCATCTAATCCGTCCAACATCAAATAAAAACAAATTCAACTTTTATTAATTTTTTGATATAGGTTTTTGTGAATTTTAGGACGTATGCAATCGGCATAGGTTGACCTCAAGCCGGAGTTTTGATGTCTGAATTTCTTCGTTAAGCATTTTTATTTCATAACCATGAAAAATAGACAGGAGAAGGTATTATGGAGGTGAAAGTGGCTTTTGATAATGAGAAATATATAACAGAACAGTTATCTGAAATTTTACAACGGGTTAATAAATTTGGCGATAAACTTTACCTCGAATTTGGCGGAAAACTTCTTTATGATTATCATGCCTCCAGGGTCTTGCCGGGCTATGATCCAAATATAAAAATGAGACTTCTTCAGAAATTAAAAGATAAAGCGGATATTCTGCTTTGTATTTATGCCGGTGATATTGAAAGAAAAAAAATGAGGGCGGATTTTGGTATAACCTATGAGGCCGATGCCCTTAAATTAATAGACGATTTAATGAGATGGGGAATACATGTCCTGGGTGTTGTCATTACCCGTTTTAATAGCCAGCCGGCCGCTAAATTGTTTAAGAATAAGTTGGAGAGGAGAAACATAAAAGTTTATACCCATCAATATACAAAAGGTTACCCTACGAACATAGATTTAATTGTAAGTGATGAAGGTTATGGAGCTAATGAATATATTGAGACAGAAAACCCTCTCGTCATTGTTACAGGCCCCGGCCCCGGCAGCGGAAAGTTAGCCACATGCCTTTCTCAGGTCTATCATGACTACAAGAGAGGAATAAAAGTAGGATATGCAAAATTCGAAACCTTTCCGATATGGAATTTACCCCTCAAACATCCTGTGAATATAGCATACGAGGCGGCAACAGCAGATATTAAGGATTTCAATCTTATTGATCCGTTCCACCTGGAAGCCTATAATAAAAAAGCGGTTAACTATAATCGCGATGTGGAAGTATTTCCTATCCTTAGAAGAATATTAAAGAAAATAAGCGGTGGCAAGCCATTTTATAACTCCCCAACAGATATGGGTTTGAATCGAGTGGGTTTTGCGATAACGAATGATGCTGTCACAAGGGAGGCTGCAAAGCAGGAAGTGATTCGACGATATTTTCGATATCGATGCGAATATGTGATGGGGTTAATGGATAAAGAAACCGTCCAAAGGGTCGAGCTATTTATTAAAGATTTTAATCTTGGACCCGAGTACAGAAATGTTGTAAAACCGGCTCGCAGAGCGGCTTTAGAAGCTCAGCAAAGGAATAAAGGCAATGAAGGGGTTTTCTGTGGTGCGGCCATAGAATTAAGGGACGGCACCATCGTAACCGGAAGTAATTCCTCTCATCTTCATGCAGCAACAAGCCTTATTTTGCATGCGATTAAGCAATTAGCAGAGATTCCCGATAAAATTAACCTGCTGCCCCCAAATATCACAGAATCGGTTAGAAGTCTCAAAACGGAAATTTTAAACGAGAAGAGTCTGAGTTTAGACCTGGTAGAAGCGCTTATTGCGCTTAGTATCAGTGCAACAACAAATCATGCGGTTCAATTGGCCATGGAGAAATTAACGGAGCTACAGGGGTGTGAGGTTCATATGACTCACATCCCCACCCCAGGAGATGAAGCAGGTTTGAGACGTCTTGGCGTTAATCTTACCAGCGATCCTAATTTTTCCACAAAAGATCTCTTTATTATTTAAACAAAGCCTAATGAGTCGTGATTACGGTTACCTAATCTCGAGTGCCGGAAAGATTTTTATGTATTTATCTATCCAAATTTGTTCTGAATATGAAAATCAAACATTTTTCAACCCTCTCGACACATATCGTTTGCTTCACCAGCTCGTTGTTCTCTATTTTGACTTAAAAAATCTGGACCTAAGGAATGGGTTTTTCAGGACCAAATAAGAGGCAAAATCACAAGGTTGACTTTTAAAAACGATAATGATTAAAGAGACGACAGTCACTCAAGTCTATGATAACAAGCTGGCGGCTTATTTTATTCATTCGCAACGGCAGAACCCGAGGTTCATTTATCATTTCATAATTATTCACAAAATGACACTTTTCGAAAAAAATAGTGATAATTCAAAATACATACCGGGTATTTATAATTACTGTGATCGGTGGTGTGAACGCTGTGCATTTACTTCTCGCTGTTTGAATTTTGAGATGAGTGAAGAAAAATTCGGCGATCTTGAATCGGCAAATAAATCTAACGAGGCTTTCTGGAAAAAACTGGGCGAAACGCTTGATGAAACCTTAAAAATGTTGAAAGAAATGGCGGAAGAACAGGGCATCGATCTTGATTCTTTTGATATGGAAGAGGATGAACAATTTCAACGCCGGTTTGATGGAAAAAACGTGGTGCACATTCTGTCTCATATGTCGAAAGCATATATTACCATGGTTGATGACTGGTTTGACTTAAATGCGTATTTATTTGAACAAAAAGAAAACCAAATCCATTCGAATCCAGGTCGTTATGATATTCCATCTCCTCCAACAGAAGATACGGTGACGGTGATCGACTCCATAGAGGTGATCCGGTGGTATCAGCACCAGATTTATGTAAAACTCAAAAGGGCACTTCACAGCGCTCAAGATGAACATTTTGAGATATTGAAT
>JASFHC010000198.1:0-4970 GCA_050123435.1 Desulfobacterales bacterium | reverse complement strand
CTCAGGCCCGAAATACAGATCCACAGACCCATCCTGATTTTTGATGATATCTTTACGTGAGTCAAGACCTGCAATTTCGTGTTTATTATCTATAAAACAGCGGGTTTCAGTATCATAGAGGGTCATGGCCCAGAATTGCTCCACGGGCGCATTGGGCGGGACATGCAAGGTGTAGCTGTTCTGACCCATCAGCCAGTTGCCATCCTTGCTTTTTTGGACGCCGATGTAAACTTGCCCTTAGCCAGGCGTCTTTGTCGTCATGCCGTAGGTAAGGGTGACAGCCTCGTAGAACCAGGCCGTGCGCTCATCCAAGGAGGTGTAATGCTTGGTCTCCTGGTCGGATTCAAGCAACACGGCATTCTTCCACTGCGTGCCCGGCCAGAGCTTGGCCTCCTTTTGGCGCTTGGCATAGCTCAGGCTCCGCGCCATGGCCTCGCCGAAGACGCTGGCTTCTTTCAGGATCTTCTTCTGACGCTCGTTTGTCTGGAAAGGAGCGCCTTTTTCAATGCCCAGGGGCTTGAGCATAGCTACTATCATGCGGTCGCGATCGTGGACCGGCTCCTCATTCAGCATTTTGGATACCAACTTCCAATAATCTAAGCCGCGCGGTTGCCAGCCTTCCCAGTGCCTGCCATCGGGATTGACAATGCGGGTGCGGGGAGGATTCTCCCGCTTGTTGTAAGGGTATGCTTGATAGCTCTCACGTAGCTTCTTAGCTTCAACCGGATCTGTGGATAGCACACGGAAAGCATGCATAATATTATTCATTGGGGAATTTACGACTATATAGCCCTCGGTATTGTCCACGGACTGACCGGGACCCAGGAGCAGATATTTGCCACCCTTGCCTTTGTCGGGGCCGGTCAAACCCAGATCGATGACAGGTCGTTGCCAGAAATCGAGAATGCCGCCGGCAGTAGGTCCGGCCGGATAGTCGATAACCAACGGGCCGGTTCGGGAAAGATTCAGGAAACCGACGATGTATGGCGTCGAAGAGTTAGAGGTCAGCAGGCCGAGTTTATCTTTGAAGCTGACATAGTAAACTAGGTCTCCGTCTCTTGCGCCGAACACGTTCTCATGCTCTGCTTGCCACTGGGCAAAGCCGACCAGAGGAATCGCCCAGAGATACGCCTGGACCGCACGCTGAAAATCCATCTCGTCATAAAGTTTGCTGATGGTCCCGTCAGAAGGGTATCCTCCCTCAAAACTCAGCTCGCCAATTCGAGATTCAATGATTCCAGTAGTGGGGAGTTCATTCCCATAAGAGGGAAAAACAAGAGTTGCAATGATTATCAATGCCAGAATAAAAGATGTAGCTTTACTCATGATGGTCTCTCCTTTTCTTTTGTGTAAACAGCTAACGACGAATTCACCGGCCGCGTGGGCTGGAGCGAAGCGGAAGCCCACGTCATCCGCTGGAATGTTTTGTTAGCTGAATTTATTCCTTGATCCTTTCGAAATCTCCCGGCTTCCAGGTGCGGTCAAAAAATGCCTGTTCCGGTCCATAAAGACGCAAAAGACTAAACCAACCCTTTCCAGGAACGGTTTTCACCCAGTTATCTTCCTTGCCTGCAGGCGCCTTGGGGCCGAAATAGAGGGTTGTTGAGCCATCTGCATTCTGCTCAGGGTTGTCGCGAGAGCCGATAGATGGGTATTCCTGACCATTTTTAAGTCCGGCAGCGGTTTCAGCATCATAAACCGTTACAGACCAGAAAAGATTGGCCGGCACATTGGCGGGCAGTGTTAGTTTATAAGTGTGGTCGCCGACAAGATAGTCACCATTACTGTCTTTATATGCGCCTGTGTATTTAGCGCCAACACCAACTTTAGAACTCATCATTCCAGGGCTTACTGAGTAGTGATTGATGAACATGTGTGCCTTGGCATTGACATCTGTATGACCTGTATCGAGGCGGTTGAAATCCGCATCCAAATAAGCCCCAAAGAAGTTTTCCAGCTCGGTTTTGGCATGGGCGACCCATTGACGGTCTTTGTACCATATGCCCAGTTCTTCCCTATCGGAATTGGCGGCAATATTCTTTGCCATCTTCCATGCGGTCATGGCCGCGGTATCCAAAAGCTCTTTTTCTCTTTCGGATGGCGCAAAGGATTTTCCCTTTTCAATGCCTATGGCAGCCATGATGCCATGCATGTAGGGATCAACATTATCAACGATGTCATTCTGAATAAAGCGGTCAAGCATGGAAAAATAGCTCGCATCCTTTGCAAACAGGTAATTCGAGTCAATTTCAGAGGCATGTTTGAAATCCATAGGTTTGGTTTTGCCTTTGAGCGGATAAATCTTGATTTTTTCCATATTCTCAACTGCGGGGTTCAGGTTGTTCGGATCTTCAAAAAAGCCGCGAAGAAACACAAAAACACCATTGGTCTTGCTGCGATAAACGAAGTACTTGTCTTCATCCACAGGACCTTCATGACCTGGTGGCAGGATCAGATACTTTCCGCCTTTCCCCTTATCGGGTCCTGGCAGGCCGATATCCGCATAGTATTTTACCCCGTCAATCTCCGGACCTTCAATGGGTCTGTGCCAGAAGTCATCAATCAATGCCTGAAGCATGGGCGGCGCCTCAATAACCATAGGTCCGTCCTTGCCAAGATCAAGAAAGCCTATTCCATATATTACATCCGAGTTGGGGGTGGTGATAAGTGTCCTGGCCTTCAGGCGTTTCTCGAAAATAGCCAGAACATTGTAACCTTCACCAAATGTTTTGGCCTGCCCTTCCATCATCGCATACATGTTCATGGCTGGCAACGCCCACAAGTAAGTCTGGACTGACCGCTGAAAAAAAAGCTCTTCATCGAGTGCGTGAGACGTTTTACTTGTTGGATAATCACTCTCAAAAGGCAGGCTTGCCAATGTTTGGTAACGATCGGTCATCGCTGCGGCTGTAAACGGTAAAAATAGAATAACGACGACGAATAAGATGATTCCTGTAATAGTTTTGGTTCTCATGTTCAACCCTCCTCGTGGTTCCAAGTTATTATTTGTTAGGCATTATATACCGTCAGCTAACAAGTTAGTTTGCAGTTTCTGAATATCTTCCAGATGAATTATCTTTTTACAGAAAAAATCGCTGATTTAATGATTTTTCTAACGGGATAACATTCCATTTCGGATGTTATTCAGAAAACTGCTTTTCATCTAAGAACCCCTTTTTAAAAAATATTAAGGTTTTTATTTCTTGCCTTATGTTGCTAGTACACTTAACGTACTGATGTCAGGGAAAATTTACGATTGCTTGCGACACGTCTAACTGTCTGATATCACACAGGAATAAAATGAATTAAATAAAATGACTTATAAGTCATTGATTTAACAAAAGAATAAAACTAGCAACATAACTTGCCACATCCTGAACTTTCTGGTCCTTCATTGCAGTAAAGAATACATTGCAGGATACTTGAATCAATGAATTTTAACAATATCGATGATATCCTGCAATAAATCACCTATTTGTCCCCGACACCATATGTTGTGATTGGTTTTTTCACCGCAAACCTGTGGTATATTGAGACTACCTCACGAAAATCGGACTTGTTAAACCCTGACATCTCTTGCCATTCACACAGGTTCAACCATTTCAATTTAAACTGCATATATCGTATTTTTTACAAAATTGCAAAAAGGGCAAGCCCCCGAAAATGGATTTGCCTTTCTGATATACGAAAACACAACCTCACGGTTTTTAGCCAATTAAAAGATATAACAGATACCAAAAGGTGGGTAACAATAAAGGGATGTTAGATATCAGGTAAAAGCTCTTCGAATTGCACACCAATTCCGTTAGAATCTACCCTGACAATTTTCCCGGTAATTTTGATAGGGTTTTCTGCATCCGTGAGAGAAAAAGTCATTGAAAGCTCATCTCCAACGAAGAAAGGTATTCGAGTTTCAATAAATAGCCCACTAACACTTAAATCTTGAATGGTATCTGTCCATGTAAAATTTTGAGCAGAAAAGTGTGCGGTAATTAAGCTCGATTTTCTAAAATATTTTCTTTTCTCTGTGAAGTTAGATTGGTGCCATTTCTCCAAAATTATCAGGAGATTTCGTGCTTGCATTTCTGACAGCTTAGGAATGATTTTAGATATTCGATCATGGACTTCGGTAATGCTAATTTTACTATTTTTATTTGTCATTGGCCTTCTTTTCGTAATTCTTGAGAAACTCCTGCCAGAATGACTGACAGGGAAGAAGCTCATTGACAATTTGTTTACTCTTTAATCTAATGAAACACATAGTTCTTATCTGATATACTCACCCCTAAAGCCAAAAGAATCTTTCGTTTTGTTTCCAATCTGCAAGGCATACCATTTTCAATCCGTGCAATTGTTTTATCTGATATGTTGGCCTTTCTGGAAAGTTCGGCCTTGCTCATCATAAGAGACTCTCTGATTTCTTTTAAGGTGATATTGCTTATTTTCTGAACCCTCGGACAAGTTTGGTTTAAGATTAGATGACGGGTATAGATTCTGGAGGCCTTTGCAGGTTCTTTCACAAACTTTTTCATAGCTCTCGGTAATATAAATAATACATGTTTTTCTCCCACATCTATCACAAATCATAAAAATTACCTCCGCAGTAAAAACCCGTCATCCTAATTGTCCATGATCTTCAACTCGACGAGAGAATGCCCATTAAAGCGGTCATAGCAATTTTTGGAGGTGATCTGGGTTTTTAAAAGTTTGGTGGGCTCTGAAGATTCTGTTGGATTATATTCCATGTCCAATATATCACCTTCATTCAGTTGTCTGAACACGGTTGAATCTTGTTTTACCAGAATGCATAGACCGTTACTTGAAATATCTCGCAATTTGAACAAATAAGCCGGATCCATCCTACTCAAGGTGAATTGTACGCTGTAGTATTTGTCCAAAATGGTTCTTGATTCGTCTTTAGTTTCGGCCAAGTTGCTTGCAGCAGGATCTCTATTCATGGTTTCAACGGC
>JASFHC010000197.1:0-4995 GCA_050123435.1 Desulfobacterales bacterium | reverse complement strand
ATTTGGATCCCTCAAGCTCTGGAAGGCGCCGGAAGTTCTTATATGGGGTATCATCGGATGCGGCCTGTTGCTCCTTTTGCCTGGAATGACTTTTAAATTTGTAGGTTTAAACGGCCTGTTAATCATGTTAACCATATATTTTTTTCAAGGGATTGCCATTGTTTCGTTCTATTTTGAAAAAAAAAGATTTCCCCGTATGCTTAGGGTGTTTTTATACAGTCTTATTGCCCTGCAGCAAGTGGTACTGATCGTTATCATAGGGCTTGGGCTGTTTGATATGTGGCTCAATTTCAGAAAATTAGAACATAGCCCGAACAAACCGGAAACAAGTTGAATATCGGACAGTGTTCCAATATTCCAATATTTTAATTGTGAGCGAAGCGAAATAACTTGCTCATTTTAAATGGAGACCTATAATGAAAATAATATTGAAAGAAACCATCGAATCATTAGGAATCATTGGTAGCGAGGTAACCGTCGCCAAGGGTTATGCCCGTAACTACCTTTTGCCTCAAAACAAGGCGGTACTTGCTACCCCTCAAAATCGCAAAATGCTGGAGCAGGACAGAGCCAAATTTGAGCTCCAGATTGCCAAGGAGAAAGAATTTGCCCAAGAGATGGCAGAAAGACTTGAAGGCGTCGTATGTACCATTGCTGCAAAGGTGAGTGAAGAGGATCGTCTTTACGGCTCGATTTCAACCCGAGATATTATAAATGCCCTTGCAGAAAAAAATATTGAGGTGGAGAAAAGGATGATTTTGCTTAATGAACCCATTAGAAATATCGGCACCTACAAAGTCCCTATTCGCGTTTACAAAGATGTGGAACCTGAAATTATTATTGAAGTGGTACCCGAGTAAAAATCTCGACTCAGAGGGCCAGACCTTGCTATAACCCTAAAAGAGCCTGTTACCTTACGAGCCTGACAAGTTAAAAGTGATAAGTGATCTAAAGTGCCTAAAGTTAATGGTGCCGCTTCGCTCCGCTGATTTTATATAATTGATAGCGCTGAAAGCGCGTTCCTTAACTTTAGCTCACTTTGGTTCACTGTAGTTCACCTCAAACTCCTATTGAAATATGGCAGATAAAAAGTTAAAAACCGGAAAAGATCCCTATCTTTATCATCTTCCACCCCAGAATCTTGAAGCCGAAGAATCTATTTTAAGTGCAATTCTGGTGGATAACAATACTCTTCTTGAAATCCTTGAGATCCTTTCCCCCGAGGATTTTTACAGATCTGCGCATCAGAAAATATTCTCCGCCATATCAGAACTTTTTACGAGAAATGAGCCTGTTGATCTGGTAACGTTGACCAATATTTTAAGAAAGCACGACCGGCTGGAAGAGATTGGCGGAGCAGCTTATCTTGCAAATCTTGTAGATACTGTCCCGCTCGCCGTAAATGCACAGCATTATGCCAAAATCGTCTATGACAAGGCCTGTCTAAGACGACTTATTGAAAAAACAAATTCTATAGCCAAGCTTTGCTTCGAGGATCGAGGTGATGTGGATAACGTCATTGATTTTGCAGAAAGTTCCATTTTTGAGATATCTGAAAACAAAATCAGGCCGACATTTTATCCCATTGGCAAAATAATCGAAAGCAATATTGATGTTCTTGAAGAGCGCCAGGGTAACCGAGCGCTGGTTACCGGTGTTGCCACAGGCTTCACCAAATTTGACGAGCTAACTGCAGGTTTACAGAAATCCGATCTCATCATCCTGGCCGGACGGCCGGGTATGGGAAAAACGGCTCTTGCCCTGAATATTGCAAACAATGCCGCCATAAATGCTAATATTCCTGTTGCCATATTCTCCCTCGAAATGTCCAAGGAACAGCTATCCCTGCGAATGCTCAGCTCCGCAGCAAGAATTGATTCTTCTCGCCTAAGAAGGGGGTTCATAAGCCAGGACGATTGGATAAAAATTACGGATTCTGCCGGAGTTTTGTCTCAAGCACCTATTTTTATTGATGACTCTCCCAACATTACCGCTCTTGAAATCAGAGCCAAGTCCCGCAGATTAAAGATGGAAAAAGATGTCGGTCTTATCATTATTGACTATCTACAGCTCATGAAAGGCCGAGTCTCGGCCGAACGGCGGGATCTTGAGATTTCGGAAATCTCGCGATCTTTAAAAGCCTTGGCCAAAGAGCTGGATCTTCCGGTTGTTGCACTCTCTCAGTTGAACAGAAAACTGGAAGAACGTAGTGATAAACGTCCCCAACTCGCAGACTTGAGAGAGTCCGGAGCTCTAGAGCAGGATGCCGACGTCGTGGCGTTTCTTTACAGGGATGAATTATATAACAAAGATGAAAACAATCCCAATAAAGGAAAAGCGGAATTAATCGTGTCCAAACAGAGAAATGGTCCCACCGGATTCACCATATTGACATTTTTGGACACATACACTCGGTTTGAAAATTACACCGCCAGAGAGTAAAGGATCCTAGCTCATAGGACCAGGCTTTGGTTTGCCCCTGAAAGGGGCTGTTTTACTTAAAGCCTTATAAGTTAAAAGTGTCTAAAGTGATCTAAAGTGCCTAAAGTTATGGTGTCGCTTCGCTCCGTTGATTTTATATAATTGACAGAATTCCTTAACTTTAGCTCACTTCAAACTCCTGAAGTGATTATACAGGCAGAGCCAGAGAACTCTGACCTGGCCCAAAGGACCAGGTTTTTAAGATTAAATAAACTAATCTAAAAATATGAAAAGGCTTTTTGGGAATACCGGCGGGCTTAAGGCGGATCAGATCCGAAGGCTTGAAAATTTATACCGCCGTCGTCTTCCTCCCCAGTTTCTTATCACATTCGAACTTGCTCGAGACATCAGCAGGCTCTCTCATGAAATTCGTCGTCAGATAGGCCTTCTTATAGACCGTCAGGGAAAAATAGTCTATGTAATTGTTGGAAGCCATCATGGAATTTTCATCCCGGATACCAGTGAATATCGTGCGGCTCCCGGTCGTCTGAAAGGTCTAAGATGCATACACACCCATCTGAATAATGAACCATTGACAAGAGAAGACCTCACCGACCTTGCCCTTTTAAGACTTGATATCATGGCTGCAATTACAATGACCCGGGAGGGTTATTTTCATCGAGTTCATGCGGGTTATATCTTACCAAAAAGTTCAGCCGGAAAGCCGTTTGAAATTTTAAAGCCTCTGAATCCCAACCAACTTGATATCGGATGTATCGACCTTATCCAATCACTTGAAGCAGAACTTGCTCATATAACCTCTTTATATGAAGCCGATACCGAAAAAGAAAGAGCGCTTCTTATCAGTGTTACAACAAGTTCCAGACATGCTGCCATGGCCTCTTTGGCAGAGCTTAAAGATCTGGCTGCATCGAGTGGCATCGAGGTCGTCGGAACGGTTCTGCAGCAACGCCGCAAACTAAGCACTAGATTCCTCTTGGGTATTGGAAAGCTTCAAGATCTGATCATTCTGGCACTTCAAAAAGGAGCAACACTAATAATCTTCGATCAAGAATTAAACCCGTCCCAAATCCGGTCCATTACGAATAAAATAGATTTGAAAGTAATTGACAGAACCCAATTGATTCTTGATATTTTTGCTCAACGGGCCCAATCAAAGGAAGGAAAACTTCAGGTTGAGCTTGCCCAGCTAAAATACCTGCTTCCACGGCTTATTACAAAAAATACCGCCATGTCACGTTTGACCGGTGGTATCGGCGGTCGCGGGCCCGGGGAAACGAAGCTGGAAATAAATCGCAGACGGGTGCGCAACCGGATCACACGGTTGGAAAATGCATTGGCTCTTGTAATGAAACAGAGAAAACAACAAAGGGCAAAGCGTACGAAAAAGGAGCTGGCTGTTATTTCCATTATAGGGTATACCAACGCCGGAAAATCTACCCTGCTGAACTCCCTTACAAAAAGTAATGTTCGAACCGAAAGCCGACTTTTTGTCACGTTGGATCCCTCCAGCAGACGCCTTAAATTTCCCAGAGATATAGAGGTCATCATTACGGACACTGTGGGATTTATCAAAAACCTCCCCAAAGACCTTATGGTTGCTTTTCGTGCAACCTTAGAAGAACTTGACAATGCAGACCTTCTGTTGCATGTGATCGATATCAGCAATCCTCGTTTTAAAGACCAGATCGAGTCTGTTGAAAGAATACTTGCAGACCTTAATCTACATAATATTCCCTTAATCCGGGTTCTGAATAAAAAGGATCTCGTTGATCAGATAATTGTTGATGAGTTGACCGTGACCCTTGGCGGAACAGCTATCTCGGCCAATGTCGAATCTACCTTAGTCCCCCTGATCGAAAAGATGAAAGCCTCGATACATGATATAAAGGTTTAGTCGTAATTCCAAATTCAGCAATATGAACATTGAACGTTCAACGTCGAACGTCGAATGTGGAAGGCATTTCGCTTTGTCTTTATTATAAATGGTAGAATACATTATTCGATGTTCGACGTTCGATGTTCGATGTTCGACGTTCATCTTTAAAATGCCTTCAAGGTGTGGATTCTTCATTAAAATATGTTGAATCTGAATTTACGTTATGTCAATAGCCCTGAATTTATACTTGACATCCAAACAAGAATGAATATAAATGTTTTTTCTTTATGGATTTGGAACTTGTAAAAAGAGTCGGTATCGCCGCCGCTTATAAAAGCCAGCGAGTGCTTTTGTCCCATTATGGCGTAGGGAAATCCAACGTTGATAAAAAGGGTGCCATTGATCTTGTTACAGAGGCGGACACCGAATCCGAAAAAACAATTATAGGGACAATTAAAAACGCCTTCCCTGATCATGCTATTCTCGCGGAAGAAAGCGGTCTGAATAAAGGTAGGTCTGATCATAAATGGATTGTCGATCCTCTGGATGGTACAACAAACTTTGCACATCGCCTCGGTCTTTTTGCTATCTCCATAGCTTTTGCTTTGAGAGGTGATACAGTTATCGCCATTGTCTTAAGCCCGGTAAGCGGAGAACTTTTTACTGCCGTAAAA
>JASFHC010000196.1:0-5027 GCA_050123435.1 Desulfobacterales bacterium | reverse complement strand
ATGCCCTGAGAATCATTCTTCCGCCACTGACCTCAGAGTTTCTGACCATTTTCAAAAACTCTTCAATTGCCATGACCATCGGTGTGGCCGAAATTACCTTTATGAGTTATCGCATCGACGCTGAAACCTTCCATGGCCTTGAGGCGACCACCGGTGCTATGTTCATCTACCTGGTTTTAGGTATGACCGTAGTTCGATTTATGGACATCATTGAATCCAAATTCAAGATTCCCGGCATGATCGGGAGGTAGCCGTGTTTGATGCTGTTACCCGAAACCTTACGTACCTGATAGGTGGCTTTGGTGTGACCCTCCAGTTGACCTGCTGCGCCCTTGTCGGGGGCATTGTCCTGGGTATGTTGGTCGGCCTGGGTCGGATCTCGCGGAAAAAATGGATTTACTACCCGATCACCGTATACGTCAACCTAATCCGCAACATTCCCCTCATTCTTGTCATATTCTGGTTTTATTTCGTCATGCCGGTTATTGCCGGACGCCCTCTGAACCCCTTCATCTCAGCGGTTATTTCATTTATTATTTTCGAGGCAACCTATTTCGGTGAGATCTTTCGGGCAGGCTATCAGTCTATCAGTAAAGACCAAGTTAGTGCCGCCTATTCAACCGGCCTGACATATTCCCAAACCGCCCGCCACATTCTTATTCCCATCGCCTTCAGGCGCATGTTACCGAGTTTAATTACCCAGTCGATTATCACTTTCCAGGATACCAGCCTTGCTTTTGTCATCGGCTTGCAGGAGTTCGTCCGGCGCACCTCCATTGTGGATAACCTGGAGGTGCGCTCCATACAGCTCTTTGGCTTTGTGGCCGTGGTTTTTTTCATCTTCTGTTTTATGGGTTCGAAAATCTCGCTCTATTTCGAGGAAAAAGGTAGAAAGACGGGTATAATATGATAGAGATAAATAATATCAGTAAGTGGTTCGGCGATTTTAGAGTCTTGACAGACATTAACGAAGTCATTCATCGTGGCCAGACCGTGGTTATCTGCGGTCCGAGCGGCTCTGGCAAGAGCACGCTACTGCGTTGCGTCAACGGGTTGGAGCCCTATCAGCAAGGTGAAATCCTCGTCGACGGCATATCCTTAAGCGACCCTAAGACCGATCTGTACAAGCTGCGGCAAAAAATCGGCATGGTGTTCCAGCGTTTCGAACTTTACCCTCACATGCCGGTCTTGCGTAACATTACCCTCGCCCCAATCAGGGTACTCAAAAAATCTAAGCAGGAAGCCGACAAAAAAGCGATGGAGCTTCTGGAGCGGGTGGGCATTCCAGAGAAGGCTGACGAATACCCGGCCAATCTTTCGGGTGGCCAGCAGCAGCGCGTGGCCATCGCCCGAAGTCTGGCCATGGAGCCGGATTATATGATGTTTGACGAACCGACTTCAGCCCTGGACCCTGAGATGATCAACGAAGTGCTTGAAGTCATGATCGACCTGGTTAAGGAAGGAATGACCATGCTCGTGGTCACCCACGAGATGGGCTTTGCCCGGGAAGTGGCCGACGAGATTATCTTTATGGACGAAGGCAGAATCATTGAAAGGGGCACGGACGAAGAATTTTTCACCAACCCCAAGAACGAGCGCACAAAAGACTTCCTCAGTCAGATTCTAATTTAAGAGCCCTTTGTTCGCCGGGAGAGGAAAGGCAGAAAATTAAACGGTGTAAAAATGGCAGAAAAGGTCATCGGCATACTGGGCGGCATGGGACCGGAAGCAACCCTGGATTGTTTCGAAAAGATCATCAAGAATACATCGGCTGAAAAAGACCAGGAACACCTTCGGGTGCTCATAGACTGCAATCCCAAGATTCCTGACCGGACAGCGGCAATATGTGAAAACGGCGAATCACCGGTGCCAATCCTGATCGATGGCGCCCACAAACTCACTCAGGCCGGAGCCGATTTTATCATTATTCCATGCGTTTCGGCTCATTTTTTCTTAAACCAGCTGCGCCGGCAAATCCACATTCCCATTCTATCCATTATTGATGCCGTAACCCAGGCCATCCATGAGGTGAATCCCCCAATCCAAATGGTCGGCTTGCTGGCCACGACCGGTACCATCCAGGGTAGTTTATTTCAGAATCGTCTAAAGCAAAATAAAATTGCCACAATCATTCCCGGCAAATCGGATCAGGACAAGGTCATGGCCGGAATTTACAAGATAAAAGCGACTCAGGCAGGTGATCGCCGTGAAAAAATTAGAATAGAGTTGCTGAACGTTGCCAACAGCCTTATCAAAAAAGGGGCTGAAGGAATTATTGCAGGCTGTACGGAAGTCCCGCTGACGATAGGGCCTGAAGATATGCAAGTTCCTTTTTTTGATCCTTTGCGTATTCTTGCCAGGGCAGCAATCAGGGAAGCCGGATGCAAGCCAAGATATTTTTGATCTCATATTGAGATCTTGGAAACATGTCAAATTTTGTTCAAGGCCAAGGAAGGCGAAAATTTTTACCATGCCGGTACGATCTGCCGGACCTACGGGTTTAAAATTTGAATCGCTCGGTTTAGGTTCGGGTTTCACCTGTGAATATGCAACGCGGAATTCGGACAAAAAAACAGGTAGGGCAAGGGGTGTTCATGACCCTAAAGATAACTCAAGATATCAGAAATATACGCATATATCGCAGGAGATCCACCGGTGTGAATAAAAAGCACATTATCATCTTTACTGAAATGTCCTTTTCGGATCAAATTGATTAGGCCGGCCATGGCCTTGCCGGTGTATACGGGATCTAGAAGCATTCCCTCGGTCGTGGCAAGCATTTTGACCGCTTCGACCATTTCAGGTGTTGGAAGGGAATAGCCTGGACCGACATATTCATCAAAACAGACAACGGCTTCCCTGGGAATGCTTGATCGGATCCCCACATGTGCCGCGGTCCCTTGTGCTAGATCATAAACTATTTTTTCTTGATCATCTTTCTTTCGGCTGACATTGATCCCGATCACCGGTATATTACTGTTGTTTCCGAAGAATCCGGAAACCAGTCCTGCGTGTGTTCCGGCACTTCCGCTGGCACAGACGATATGGTCAATGTTGAGGCCTTTTTCAAAGGCTTGGCTAAGGATTTCTTCGGCACAAGCCACATATCCAGTTGCTCCAATAGGTGTTGACCCACCACCCGGAATGATATAGGCTTTCCGCCCTTCATTGGCTAAACCATTCGCCACATGTTGCATTTCCTCCATCATATTAGAACCCGCAGGCACTATTTTTATCTTTTCCACCCCCAATAATCGGAATAGAAAATTGTTACCGCTGGCATCCAGGTGATAACTGCCGGCGACACGTTCTTCCAGCACTAATCTGCATTTCATTCCTTCTTTCACCGCAGCAGCCAGTGTCAGGCGGCAATGATTGGATTGAACCGCTCCGCAGGTTATCAGAGTGTCAGCACCCCGGTATAGTGCATCCGCCACTAAAAATTCCAGCTTCCGCGTTTTGTTGCCACCTCCCATGAGACCGAGAAGATCATCTCTTTTCACGTAAAGGGTAGGACCACCGAGTTCATTGGAAAGCCTGGCCAGTTTTTCGATCGGTGTCTGTCCTTCGGTGTAGCGTCTGCGTGGAAATTTTGCCAAATTCATAATAATACCCTGCTATTTTCTGTTCTATCTTGCACGACCTTTTTATCCATACTTTCGCAAAAGAGCAAGCAAAACTTCATGGTAACAATAAAACCAATTTTTTTTGTTTCCTTATTTTCCGGGTTACGCCAAACCCATTCAAAAGAAAAAGCCTTGACTTTTTTTTGTTCAGATTCTTATATCCCCATATGCTGACAGAACTTGAAAATGAGATTATCTCTTTAATTCAAGGTGATATAGCCATCACTCAGCGCCCATATTTAGAAATCGCACAAAAACTCGGGATTTCCGAACAAACACTTCTTGAAAAGCTGAAAGATCTTTGTAACAAAGGAGTGATTCGGCGATTTGGCGCAACAATATATCACCAGAAATCAGGGTTTCAGGCAAATGCCATGGTGGCGTGGAAGGTCGATGAAGACCTCGTTGATGAGGCCGGAGAAAAGATGGCTTCTTTTAATGAGGTTTCACACTGTTACCGGCGGAATCCAACGGTTGATTGGCCGTACAATCTTTACACAATGATTCATGCAAAAGATGAAGAATCCTGCCGGGAAATTGCCCGCAATATTTCCATTAAAACACAAATCAACACTTACAGCCTTCTGTTCAGTCGTAAGGAATTGAAAAAGACATCCATGAAATATTTTCCAACGGATGATGACGACTAATCCTTTCCGTGAAACGCGATACCCCACATATTCTTCTGGTAAATCCCTGGATACATGATTTTGCCGCTTATGATTTCTGGGCCAAGCCTCTGGCACCATGGATTTGACACCACCTATATAGACTGCCTGGATCGTTTCCATTCAAAAGCGTCTCAAACCGATCCGTACGCCAGACATGGCCGGGGGCCTTATTTAAAAACAAAAATTCCGAAACCCCGCGGATTGGAAGACATTCCCCGAAATTTTTCCAGATACGGAATCAAGGAAAAGTGGTTCAGGGAAGATCTTCGTTGCATGCAAAAGCCCGACCTGGTGTTAATGACCTCCATGATGACTTACTGGCACACAGGCGTTACGGAAACCATCGATGTCATAAAAAACATCTTTCCTGATGTGACCATTGTCCTTGGGGGTATTTATGCCAGTCTATGTCACGAGCATGCCTTGAACTGTTCCGGCGCTCACCGGATCCAAACAGGACCCGGCGAAAAACATCTTCTCAAACTGGTCGGTGAACATACCGGTTTTGCCGTGACGCCAACGTTTGACGTTGACGACCTTGACACTTACCCCTATCCGGCGTTTGAGCTTCAGAGAAAAATTAGCTATATTCCCTTGCAAACTTCCAAAGGATGTCCGTTTGCCTGTCAATACTGTGCCTCATATTTTTTAAATCCAAAAACAATGATGCGAAATCCCGATTCTGTTGTAGAAGAGATAACGTGTTGGCATAAAAAATATAATGTAACAG
>JASFHC010000195.1:0-5157 GCA_050123435.1 Desulfobacterales bacterium | reverse complement strand
TTATAAAAGCATACCCAATTAAGTTTATTCCCCTTGTTACAAAATACATACCTGTTGGGGCTATCGCTCCATGGGATCGGCCACCCCCATTTCTTCCAGACGCAAATGTTGCGATCTCCAAATATTCCTTTCATTAGCTAATGTTTGGGTATTCACTTCAGTCAGAACCTGAACCATCTGTATATCGTCTGAGGCAAGGTCTTCTCTGCCGAGCTCTAAATGAAGTGCCGCCCTGCTGTAGTAAGCCGGACCATAATCCGGATCCAGATCGATGGCACTTCCAAAATCCTTCAATGCACCTTCATGATCTCCCAGTTCTACTCGGGCCAGTCCGCGAAGGTGATACGGTTTCGGATAGTCCGGGTCAAGTGCAACGGCGTGATCAAAGTCTGCAATCGCTTCCTCATTTCTATCCATTTTCATTAACGCTGCTCCTCTACTGACATACGCTAATCTGAATTCAGGATCAATTTCAATAGCCTTTGTAAATTCTTGGATACTTTCATTAAAATTATTGTCTATAAATTCATCCATGCCTTTTTTAAAAACGTCATTTATAGAGTTGTTATGCTTCATTTTTCACCTCTTATTTTAAAAATTTTATTTTACAATTCATAAGATTTGACAGAAGTTTATCACGATCCGGAAAATGTCAATGTGGGTGGATAAGGTGTTCAATAAGAGGTAAATACTACCTTTTGTCTATTCATGAATATCCTGAGACAGACTCCAAAAGCGTTCTCGGACAAAAAAATTATGCCATGTTTGCTAAAATTACATCCGTCTGTTTCACTTCAGTGTACGCGACACGCCAAAGAACTGCTCAGGCTCTTTCTCCCGTCCGTTTTCAATCACATATTGGAGTTCTACGGACAGAGATGTATCCAAATTTTTGAGCTTTACATGATCCTTTTTTGCCAGATCGTTTTGCCCATTCGAACGTAAAAAACACAGCGATGCATATAGGACTGTGAAAAATTCGGTTGAACTTCAATGGCCCGATTGTAATTTTTCAGGGATTCTTCAAAATAGTCGGCTCCCTGTTTTCGCAAGACATAAGCTAGATTGTTGTGGGCTTCGGCAAATTGTTCCCGTGAGGCCAGTGCTTTTCGAAACCATTTTTCAGCATCAGTTCGACACCCTTATTATAATATTTTTCATCGCTGCTGATTTCAGATTCTACACTCCCGAGACCTGCACCATAAGTCGGGGATATCAGCAAAAAGACTATAAGGAATGTGATAACTAATCTCATAGAATACCAATTTTTTATATACCTTAAGTTAGAACCAATAACAAAGATTCTCAATAAACTATCATACCAAGCAATGCAGTAACCATGCCAAAATTAATAAAGCGTATAACTCTACACTTTTGCTTGATAAATTTAGGATGCAATTAGATCGAAATGGTGTGTATGATACATTTGTGTATCATGAGACAGTGTATCAACCACTAACCGGACCAATTTCTTTTAGATTGAAAATCCTTTGGGGATGTGTTTTCTTGACTTGCGGTTTTTCCACAGTTTCCTCGAATTAAACCGTACAATGCTAAGTAAAAACTTTACAAAGCATTGCATTGAATTATTATGTGGATATAGATTTGAATTAAACTCTAATTTCCTTTCATTAAAAGATTTAGCAAATTGAAAGTACATGTAATTATAATTGCCATTTTTATGGTTCTAATGACATTTGTCCACCGGAATGCAACTTCAATGGATCTAAAGCAATTTCAATGGAAACACCGACTGCTTTTAATTTTTGTCATGGATGAAAATGATCCGCCTTTCAAAAAATTACAAGACGAAATTATTGCCCAAAAGGCTGAAGTGGAAGATCGTGACTTGCTGGTTTTTATGATCGTTGAACGGGGTTTATCTCGAATGAACACAACTCCTTTAGATTCAGTAACGGTCGATTCGATTCGAAAATATTATGCGGTACCCCACAGCATATTCAGGGTCATCCTGGTCGGCAAAGATGGTGGCGTAAAACTCAAACAGGATGGCACGGCCAATTTAGAAGAAATCTTTGAACGGATCGATGCTATGCCCATGCGTAAAAATGAAATGTTGATGAGGAAATGAACTCTCTCCTATCTGGATGCACACTAAATATATATTACCCAGCGAGCCAGAGTGGATAGCATAACTGTGGCCGTGAGTCCGCCCAGGCAAAGTGCGACGAACCAGAGCCATTGCTTTTGCTTTTTAGTAAAGGGTTTCATCGGACGTTTTACCTCGAAATACATAATAACTGTATGCGACATAACCGAGCACCACGGGAAGCATCACGACGGTGCCGACAAGCAGCAATGACTGAGATTCCGGCGCGGCGGCGGCTTGACGAAAAGACACATCAAAAGGAACTATCCATGGCCATAAACTAATTCCCAAACCCAGATATCCGGTCAGAAACACACCAATACTCAAGAAAAAAGGCAAAAATTCTTTTCCTTTATATAAGTTCCGCCAAATCATCGCAAACATCGCGAGCGTGGTTAAGGGAAAGGGCAACAGATAAAATGTATTGGGCAAACTGAACCACAGTGCTTTCACATCGGTGTTCATCATGGGCATGCTGATGCTGACAATCACCAGGAATAAGCCGACATAGCCCAGCACATATCCCGCGCATTTTCGTGCCCAATCCTGGGTAATACCATCGGTTTTCATCACCATCCAGGTGGCGCCCAACAATGCATAACCAAACACCAACGCCAACCCCACCATAACGCTGTAGCCGTTGATCCAGTCCAGGGCACCGCCGGCAAAACTTCGTCCCTGAACCTTTACACCCTGAACGAATGCCCCCAGTACCATGCCCTGCATGAATGTTGCTAAAAGAGATCCGAAATGAAAAGAATAATCCCAAATTTTTCGGGATTTTCCGGTGGCTTTAAATCGAAACTCAAATGCAACCCCCCGAAAAATCAATCCAAGCAGCATCAATATGACCGGCATATAGAGCGCCGGCAACAATATGGCATATGCCAGGGGAAACGCCGCAAGAAGACCGCCGATGCCAAAAACCAGCCATGTTTCGTTGCCATCCCAGAAAGGTGCAATGGAATTCATGATGCGATTTCGGCAGGTTTCCGAGGGCGCGAAAGGAAACAATATGCCCACCCCCAGATCAAATCCGTCCAACAGGACATACAGAAAGACGGCCGTGGCGATAAGGCCATACCAGATCAATGGCAAATCCACGAAGCTCTCGAAACTAAACATTCTTCCCTCCTGTTTCGGAAGCCAGGTCTGTAAACAGCGGCGGTTCTTTTATTCCGTGAGACCCGTATGCTTCTTCCTTACCTCCCGGTCCTTTGGCGATCAGT
Source organism: Desulfobacterales bacterium (assembly GCA_050123435.1). Classification (GTDB taxonomy): domain Bacteria; phylum Desulfobacterota; class Desulfobacteria; order Desulfobacterales; family UBA11574; genus S5133MH16. The sequence goes on along the minus strand of JASFHC010000195.1, from coordinate 1,818 downwards.
TTGATAATGTAATAACTTCCCGCACCGAACACAAAAGCATAACAGAAAATAAACGCCAGAAGAGACAATGCGATCTGTGAACCCATTATTGGCGATACCGCCTCTGCCGTGCGCATAATCCCATGAATAATATAAGGTTGGCGCCCGACTTCCGTGACGAACCAACCGGCAAGCACGGCAACAAACCCCGAGGGTGTCATGGCCATGCACCAGAGTTGAAACCACCGTTTGTCGAACAATTGTTTGCGCAGAAAAAGGACCGCGGCCGTCACACCGGTAAAAATCATCAATACACCCATACCCACCATAATTCGAAACGTCCAGAAGACCACGGCAACGGGCGGACGTTCCTCCTTGGCCCATTCTTTTAAACCCTTGACCTCACCGTTCAAGTCATGAGTTAAAATCAGACTGGATAGTTTTGGAATTTCAAGGGTGTATTTGGTTTTTTCTTCCTTTTCATGCGGCCATCCAAACAGCTTCAATGGGGCGCCTCGTTGGGTTTCCCACAGACCTTCCATGGCAGACACTTTAGCCGGTTGGTGTTTCAGTGTATTGAGTCCGTGAAAATCACCCATCACCGCCTGAATTGGTGCAACAAATATCGCCATAATCATGGCCATTCCCAGCATGACCCTGGCGTGTTTTACATGTCGATCGCGCCAGAGATAAAACCCGCCGATTCCGCCGACCACAAATGCTGTGGTCAGGTAGGATGCAGTGACCATATGCAAAAGTCGGTAGGGAAAAGACGGATTGAAAATGATTTTCAGCCAGTCAGTGGGGTACAACAGGCCGTCAGTCCCCACCCGGTATCCGTGGGGTGTGTGCATCCAACTATTAGCGGACAGAATCCAGAACGCCGAAATCAGGGTTCCTGAGGCAACAATAATGGTGGCGGCGAAATGCATTTTAGGACTGACGCGATTCCATCCAAACAGCATCACCCCCAAAAAGGAGGCCTCTAAAAAAAATGCGGTGAGCACTTCGTAACCCAGCAGGGGCCCCAGCACATTACCGGCTCGATCAGAAAAGACGGACCAGTTCGTGCCGAACTGAAAGGACATCACTACGCCGGATACTACCCCCATTCCAAATGTTACAGCAAATATTTTTACCCACATCTGATAGACTTCTTTGTAAACCGTGTTGCCGGTTTTTAACCATCGCCATTCCAATACAGCCAACCAACTTGCAAGGCCAATTGTAAAGGATGGAAAAATAATATGAAACGACACAGTGAAGGCAAACTGTATTCGCGATAGTAGAACAGGATCGAGTTTTTCTATCATTAGTACAACCTAATTAGATGTTTTTCAATTTAGTTACGAATGTAATGTATACTTAATATTTGTCAAGTTCAGTTAAAAACAAAAAGCATACCGACAACATTGAAAGTCATTGGAGAAGATGTTGTCGCTACAAAATTCCCGGTGGTGTTTTAATGCATTTAATCTATTACCAGTTGAAATTAAACACTGGGTAAAAAAGAATTCGTTCTGGAAGTCTATCACCCAATGTTTCATATTACACAATTGTATCATACAAATAGTTTCGACCCTAACAAAAAGACTCAAATAAGAAACAATCTGGTGATTATGATACATAAATGTATCATTTATACAGTTTTCCCCCAATGCCTTAAAAAGTTAAGAAGTAATATTAATTGGTTATAAAAATTTGACTTTTTGGCATGTTTAATGCTTATATAGAAATCAAATTTTGGTATCTTAAAAATCATTACTCATTTAGTAACTAAAATCAAAGGAGGTCACCATGAGAGTAAAAGATTATTGTTCAAATGTGGATTTGGAACTT
>JASFHC010000194.1:0-5200 GCA_050123435.1 Desulfobacterales bacterium | reverse complement strand
CCGGCAAGGACGTCCGGGAGGCGGTCAAAAAATTCCTTAAAACAAGACCCTTTTTGCCAGGTTTTGGCAAAGTCCGACGTGGCTACCCTGCTCTTTCGTTCCGAAAGCGGGTATGTTCTTACCCGACTTAAATCAACTGGCTTAAATTTCTGCGACATGATTAAGCGTCTCGGAAGTTCTACAACTTCTTGAAAATACAGGACTGTTAATGACAATCGGCTTATGCCATCATTCCATTATTCCAATTGTAGCGCAGCCCCTGAGCTCAAGTTCCCGAATTTTTCCGGAAACAGTATTCGTTCTACAAGATCACATAAAATGTGTCCCAAAATGATATGTGCTTCCTGAATCCTTGCGGTTATGTCTGATTTTACGGAAAATATCAGATCAGCGCATTGGGCCAACTCTCCGCCCCGACCGGTCAGCCCGATGGTAAACATTTCCATTTCTCCGGCAGCATGAATTGCCTGGATTACATTTTTAGAATTACCGCTGGTGCTGATACCTATGGCGACATCATTTTTTTTGCCCAGAGCTCTGATCTGTTTGGAAAATATCTCATCAAAATTATAATCATTTCCAATACTTGTAATTATAGATGTATCGGTAGTCAACGCCAGAGCTGCAAGCGGCGGGCGTTCAATCTGAAACCGGTTTACAAATTCGGCGGCGATATGCTGGGCATCCGCAGCACTTCCACCGTTTCCAAAAATCAAAATTTTATGACCGGAGGTTATGCACGTAACGAGCATATCGGCCCCCTTGAGAATAAGGGGAATGTTATTTTTTATGAACCGGTCTTTGACTGTTATACTTTCTTGGAGTGTATCCAGAATAATGTTTTTCATTGAAATCCGGTATCAAGTATTTTGAATTAAATTTTGAACCCTTTGGATCAGCTCCTTGGAGTCGTGCCCCAGATCGTCTGCTTTTTGGAACTGCTCCAATGCATCTTCAAGCTGATTTCTTTTAAGGTAAAGATTGCCGAGCCGGTATCTGAAAAGGCCGTTTTCAGGTGCAATATCAACACTCTGTTGACAAAATATTGTTGTAATCTCAGGGTTTTCACCCTGAAGATCAAATAGATACCCTAAAGCGGAAAGTGATTCCGCGTCGTTTGGATTCTGCCGGAGCACCTTTTTATATATAGAAACCGCCTCGTCTGTCAGGTTCATGGCCGCACAACACTCACCCAGATAACGCAGTGCAAGTCCGGACTCCGGATTGAGCTTGATCGCTTTTTCAAGGCTTTTTTTCCCTTGTTCCGGCTTTCCCATTTTCAGGTAAAGTCTTCCGGTTTGAAACGCAACATCAAAAATATTGCTCTCTTTTCTGTCCGCAGCAAAAAAGTATTCAAGGGCCTTGTCGCTATTATCCGTCAGCATGTTTACCAGGCCTGCGTTATACAAAGCCATAGCTTCTTCAGGATCAAGTCGGATTGCTTCTTCAAATTCTTCCAAAGCTTTTTCATAATCGCCCAAAACACCATAGCATACCCCAAGACTGTTATGGACATTTACATTTGATGAATCAAGCATCAGTGCCGCATTAAATTCTTTGATAGCCCCGTGGATGTCCTTTTTTTGATACAACGTGTCTCCGCTGATATTTAGGCTTACGGAATCAAACAAAACCGTACTGTCAGAGCCGAAGAATACAGCGTGATCAAGCGCTTTGCGAGCGTTATCAATAATCTGGTCTTTATTGAAGTTTATGGTGGGAAAAGAGGCGATACCGATGGAGACGGTTTCATTGCGAAGTTCTGACAAGCGGTTTTTTATTTTATCGGCAAGTTTTAGGGGTGAAGTTTGATTTTTCCCGGGGAAAAAACATCCGAATGTATCGTGATCAAGCTGTCCCCACAGTCCATTTTGGTTTTTGCATATTGCATCGATAGCTTTTGCAACATCGGCCAGGAGATCAATATCGATCTCCATTGGAATTGTCTTATCTTGACTATGTATAGTGTCGATTTTGACAGTCATAGCCTCAAACTTTGTTGAAGCACCGAGTACGGCCATGGCGTGATCTACGAAATGTTTCCCACCAAGGATGTCTGGAAACAGTTTTGACAGCCTGCTGTATTTAAGACCAGAAATATCCTCTGCCTTGTCATCCTTTGGCATAGAATCTGATTTACAGAAAAGAAACTGCCGGCTGGAGCTGCGGTGATGGAATAATTCCGGATTTTTGTGCGTCATAATCAGACCTTTCTCAGCATGTTTTCGAATGCTTTTTTAATAATAGGTAGTTCATCATCCAGTATGGTCCTCAAATCCATAATAAAACGATCTTCTTCTATCCTCCCGATGATGGGAATGTCGTTACCGCGCATCTTTTCTTCCACGTCATTGGCAGAAACTCCTTGGATCTTGACGCCCACACCTTTGCTGGGAAGTTTTTGAAGCGGAAACGCGCCACCGCCCGGCCTGGAAAAAACGTTGACAAGGCATACGGAAATGCGAGGATCATCGGCATTTTCGATCAATTTGGCAAGTTCTTTGGCTCTTTTTTCAATATGACCGAGAGGAAGAGTGATCATGCGTAACGTAGGAATGGAATCCATTTCCCTGTCTATATTTCTGTAATATCTCAGGGTAATTTCAAGTGCTGCGAGGGTCAGTTTGTCTATGCGAAGCGCCCGGGTAATGGGATTTTTCTTGATTCTGTCAATCAAATCCTTTTTCCCGACGATAATACCGGCCTGAGGGCCTCCAAGGAGCTTATCTCCACTGAAAGTGACAACATCCACTCCGGCCGCCAGTGATTCCTGGACAGTCGGCTCTTTTAACAGGCCGTATTTTGTAAAATCGACAAAGGTACCGCTGCCCAGATCTTCCATCACCGAAATTTGATATTTTGCACCCAGAGCAACCAGTTCTTCCAGCGAGACCTCAGCCGTAAATCCGACGACGCTGAAATTGCTTTTATGGACCTTTAACAAAAGGCCCGTATCATGCTCAATGGCATTCTCGTAGTCATGAAAGTGAGTACGGTTTGTGGTTCCCACCTCTTTTAAGACAGCTCCGCTTTTTGCCATCACATCGGGAATTCTGAATGAACCGCCGATTTCTACAAGCTCTCCCCGGGATACAATAACTTTTTTGCCCCTGGATAGGGTTTCTAAACAAAGGAGCACGGCTCCGGCATTGTTATTCACCACCATGGCCGCTTGAGCACCGCTTATTTCACATAAAATATCTTCAACACTGCTGTATCTGGATCCGCGCTTGCCTTTTGACAGATCGAATTCCAAATTGGAATATCTGCTGGCAATCGTCAAAAGATTCTCCACAGCATTTATAGCGAGTAGTGACCGGCCAAGATTGGTATGAACAACAATACCGGTGGCGTTGACAATACGTTTAAGATTCGACGTCATCGCTTGTTTAACCTTATTTTTAACCGCCTCGAGGACTATGGAATCTGAAAGTTGCGCTTCCGCTACATCCTGTTCGCCGTCCATAATGATTGCCCGAAGATTCTCAATCACTGAGCGAATCGAACGAACCAGAACAGATTTGGGAATGTCATTAAATAAATGATCTGCCTTTAAACGTTCAAGGAGATAATCCACTCCGGGAAGCATTCGCAAAAGGGTTTGCTGTTTTTTGGTTACATCCATTTCTTGGTCCAGTGCGTTCTGAATTAAATGTCTTATAAATTCCACAACCTTCTGAAATAACAGATCCCATTATTCCAATTGAGGCGAAGTGTTTAAATTCATATCATTTTAAAGTCATTTATTTCAATAGATTTATTTAAAATGTAAAATCCAGGTTGGAAAAAATGCTTTATGCATGGAGAATTATAAGCTATGTAATCTCTTAATTGTAAATTTGGTACTTTTTATGACAAAAAATCTCTTGAGGCAAATCAGGTATGGATTTTCCAAAGATCGCTTTTATCGTCAATCCTCATGCCGGAAACGGTTCAACAGGATTAAACTGGTCTTATATTGAAGCGGTTGCCAGAGATCGTCTGGGCCATTTTGAAACTTATATGACACAAAGGCCCAATGATGCTGTGATGTTTGCAGAGGATGCCGTTGCCAAAGAAGCCGGACTTCTGGTCTGCGTGGGCGGAGACGGTACGCTGAACGAGGTAATCAACGGCATCATGATGCATGAGGAATCTATACGGTCGACCGTGACGGTGGGTTTTGTCCCCAATGGCACAGGCTGCGATTTTGCCAAAACACTCCCCATACCACAAAATTTAGAACATGCCGTTGATGTGATTGCCGGAGGTTACGCTCGCGCTATAGACTTGGGAAGACTTTCTTTTCGGGATCATCGTGGCCTTGAACGTAGTCGCTATTTTCATAATATAACAAGTTTCGGCCTGGGAGGTGAGGTCGCTCAACGGGTCAACAGAACTACCAAGGCGTTTGGCCCATTTATTTCTTTTATGTGGGCGACGCTCATATCCATTTTTCTGTACGGCAAGAAACGGATACGAATTAAAATCGACGATGGTTTTGAACAGGAGTTTACGGTCTGGAACGTAGCCGTTGCAAACGGCCGGTACCATGGCGGCGGTATGCGGGTAGCCCCGGACGCATCGGTTTATGACGGCCTTTTGAATGTAACGGTCATCGGAGATCTGACCCTTCCTGAAGTTTTTTTAAATCTTCCCAAGCTCTATAATGGCAGGATATATGATATTGGCAAAGTCCTTATATTTACCGGAGAAAAAATAGAAGCATTGTCGGATCAGCCGGTACTTCTTGATGTCGATGGAGAGCAGCCCGGAATGATGCCGATTGTCATTCATGTGGTTCCCGGTGCGTTGAAAATTATTACAACTTAAAGTCATTCAAGATTATTTATGCAGAATTTAGATGCAAATGGATAAACCAACCATGAAAAAAGCAAAAGATTATATAATTTTTCCGCTGGACGTTTCTTCTGTAAAGACTGCCAAACATTACGTTGAAACCCTCTCAGAAATGGTAGGCATGTTCAAAGTAGGTCTGGAACTTTTTATTCGATCCGGGCCTGATATCATTGATTTCATAAAAACCACCGGAGCAGCCGGGGTTTTTTTGGATTTGAAATTACATGATATTCCTGCGACCGTGTCACGTGCCATGCAGAATATTGCAGATTTAGGGGTTGCATTTGCAACGGTTCACTGCGGAGAGACTTCCAGAATGCTCGAAGCCGCGGTTAAAGGCGGTAAGGACGAGGTTGGCGTT
>JASFHC010000193.1:0-5201 GCA_050123435.1 Desulfobacterales bacterium | reverse complement strand
AGAGCTATTGTTTTAACTGCGGGTTCTAGCTGTTTTAACTTCAAGATACTTCGGTGATAAAATGAACCGATAAGGCAATTCGAAATATCAAAATATTTACATAGTATTTTTAAGATAGAGGATTCAATGCCGGCACTCTTTATTTCAACATAGAGTCCAACATTAGTTTTTGCGACCAAATCGCAAACCTCCTCAAAGCTTGGGATCTTTTGTCTGTTAGAGAGATTTGCTTTTTCTGTTAATTCTATAAAGGTGTAGTCCCGAAGATATCCATTCAGCCCTGTCAAGCGGCGCATAGTTCGGTCGTGGAAAACGACAAGTCGCCCATCCTTGGTGGCCTGTACATCTAATTCTATATAGTCTACCCCCATCCCTATTGCGCGGGCTACAGACTCAAGTGTATTTTCGAGTGCATGCCCCGCCGCACCTCTATGACCGATAACTAACATGGATAATTCTATTCCTCATCTAAAACCTGCTGTCCAAGATTCCAGAAATATTCAAATCAAATCTGATAAGGATAGTGGTGTCAAAGCTTGAATAGTGAATTAATTTCATGAAATTGGGTTTTCACTTTTTTATCATTTACCATCTTCTCTTTAAATATTTTCACAATATGACTGACAGCCGAGTAACTGATATTGAAAAGATGCCCTAACTGTTCATTGGTCATTAATCCTTTTTTCCAAAGCAAATAAACGAGTAAATCGCGCTTGTGTTTATCTGTGCCACGCAATCGTTTTGCCTGAAGGCATTTATCAAGATCAATTTGAACGATTTTAGCAGATTTTTTTAATACATCATCTAACTTTATATCTTTTGCCAATTGCTTTTGCTGAGGCAAAGCATTGTGTGGAATATCCGGCAAAAACTGAGTTCGAATTCTATTTACAAACTTTTTGGCACCTAAAATCATCCCATGGTGAATATCCTCAAGAAGACGCTTCTCTTCTTTTGCATATTTTTGAACCTTTTCCCTATATAGCTTATGTTTATTATCGCCTTTAAAATATGACAAAATCAGGTCTGTGGATAACCATTCCGAACCTTTCTTGGCATAGGCATAGATTGGATAACTGCTCCATTTATAGTCGATCAAACGTCTTACGATTCCGGCTCTTAATGGATTTCGATGGATATAACAGGAAAGTTGCATCAGGTATGCATCATTTTGAACCAGGATGCTTTTGTAGCGCCCCTGGAACAAATGACCTTTTTTAAAGTTTCGGTTGTTGAATCTTCGGGTATAGGTGGTGCCAAACCACTGCATTGCCTTTTTTAAATTTGCCCGGTTGGTCCTTACCAAAAGATGATAATGGTTGGGCATTAAAACATACGCAAAGATATCGATTTCAAAACGTTCCGACATCTCCAAAATCGTTTCTAAAAACAAGTTTCGATCATCGTCGTTTAAATAAATATCCTGTCCATCATTTCCCCGGGACATTAAGTGATATAATGCACCTTCATATTCAATTCGCCATGCTCTGCCCATATTGATCCTACTAAATCATAGCGGCTTAATTGTCAAATATTAATTCACAATTCAAGCTTTGACACCAATATCAATATTATATTTCGGCGAAAGCGGATAGATATCGCTATTAACAGCAACATATTGTGTTATTTTTTTCTTGACACACAATATATTTTGTAATATCGGGTAATAAAGTAGAATCTTTTTCATATGTTTAAACTTTTAACGGTAACGTACCATGATGAAAATGGTTCTTAAATTTCCATATTAAGCCTCCTTAGGGATTCCATATCCTTTCGGAGGCTTTTTTGATTCATTGCAAAGCCAAATCTGTCATGAGGGAACAAACCATCACAGTGATAGCGCGAGCAGAATAACGGTCATACGGATTTGTGAATCAGTGCGTAACTAACCGATTCATTTCCGGTTTTCTAACAATCAAGTGCTGTTTTTTGTATGTTGGTAAGTTCACGCACCACCGGAAACCTCAGTTGAAATATTTCCTTCGAAACCACATCTATGGGTTTCCCTCAAGATCGTCCAACCTATAAAAATTAAAAGATGATATCGATGTCATGATATAAAACATTTTTTGATCGCTTAATTGATATGTTGGAATAGGAGGCAATTATGAGGATTATTTCGATTGCCAACCAAAAAGGCGGATGCGGTAAGACCACCTCCGCAATTAACTTATCTGCATGTTTGGCTCATAACGGTCGAAAGGTACTTCTCATCGATATGGACCCTCAGGGACATTCTGCGATAGGTCTGAATATCAATACCAGCGAATTGGAAAAAACCGTTTGTGACACGCTTTGCTATTCCAATGGCGCTAAAACACTTCTTAATGACGTAACCATTGAGATAAACGGCAACTTGAATATGGTTCCGTCGAACATTTCCTTAAGCACGCTTGAGCAACATCTTTCCATGGTTCAAGGCAGAGAGACCAAACTTAAACAAGCCATTGAAGGTTTACATCAAATTTATGATTACATAATCATTGACTGTCCGCCAAGTCTCGGACTCCTGACGTTTAATTCCCTGATGGCTTCCACAGAGGTGGTCGTTCCAATTGAGATGAGCCTTTTTTCACTGCATGGGATTGGCAGGCTGATGAATATAATAGATCTGGTTCGGGAAGAAACCGGGCATGACATTCGGATGAAAGTTGTTGCCACCCTGTACGATCAGCGGACAAGAATTTCAAAAGAAGTGCTACAGGAGATAAAAAACCATTTTAAGGAGTCCATGTTTATCACCGTTATAAATACCAATGTTAAGCTCAAGGAAGCCGCCGGCTTTGGGAAATCCATAATAGATTATGATCAGAAAGCCAGGGGATTCAGAGACTATATGGCCCTTACCAAAGAAGTGATGGCAGAGGAAAAAATTGTTGGATTACGACCGGTTAAACGAAAAACGTCTTCTCCCTCGGCAAGAATGGTAAGAAAACAATTTTTCTGCGATCAACCCGAAGCCAGTTGTGTCAAAATCGTGGGAACCTTCAATAATTGGGACACCTCCGAAGCATCTCTCATGGAACGTAAAAAAGACGGTACCTGGTCAAAGAGCATCTATCTTGCACCGGGGACATACCAATACCGGTTTCTTATCGATGAAATATGGGTTGAAGATCAAAACAATTCCAACCAGGTGGATAATTCATTTGGAGGAAAAAATTCCGTAATCCGGATCTAAGGGTTAAGAGGAAAAATGGAAAGAAAGAGCTTGGGTCGAGGACTCGATGACATTTCCAATATGTGTTTATCCCCCCGGAAGGATAATAAAATTCTTGAAGAAAACGCAGACCACGGAGTTGTGGGTAATAAAACCTTTTCGGACAACACCGAACCCCCTTGTGAAATCGAAGAAAATGTGAGTGTCCGGAGAAATATCGCATACCCGAATACATCAAATTCTCAACAAAATATTTTAAAATCCTTTTCCAGGCATCTTGAAGAGAACTACAGCATAAAGCGTATCGAACTGAGAAAGACGGATCGCATGTCACGGCCGGGAATGAAAAAATGTATACAAGAGAATATAACCATTTTTATTCAGGGAGGAGCAGATCATGGAAACCATAGTTGAAATTGATAAAAAATACCTTGAGAACATGACGTTGGAAAAAAGGACCGGATTCTTGTTTGAGTATAAAAATAAATCCTACGACAATGCCCTGGATGACAACTTCCACACGCTCAAACGAAATATAGGGGTAGCATGGTTTGATAGGATGTTGAAAGATTGTCGGCAAGGAAACTGCCCAAGATATTTTTCTAATGATATTTTTTATGCTCTAACTGATATGTCCCTCGAAGGGTACGCTCTGCAAAAGGCGTATCCTTTTATCGGTGGCGAGGTTGGAATTAATGATCAAGAAAACTATTTTAAAGCGCTTGATAAAATTAATATTGTTTTGGACTGCAAAAAGGAAACAAAAATTAACATTAATTTGCTCAACCAAGATTCGAGGCAGGTATACTATAAGACAGAAAAAAAATCGACATTCTATCAGTCTGCCAGGCTTCGAAAAGCCTATTGGAAGTATTTAAAGGAACATCCAAACAATGATGAAATAGAAGACTATTTTTTTACCTGTGAGTTTATAAACAAAATTCATGGAATTTATAACAAAAAAAGATGTAGATCAGAACACGTTGATACATATAAGAAAATATTGTCTGAAAGTCTCGATATTGCAAACCCGTTGGACTTATACCGGTTATGTATTATTAGAAAAAAGACACTCGCGGCTTGATAATTACTCCGCTACGGTAGGTTGTGGGAACCATTTTTAAAAAAGAAATCAAATGAGGCCGCGTATGTGTGTCGTTCGCCCTTAACCACGATGGATGCGTGATTTCAGTTTCACTCCAAAAAGCTGTTGGGTATTCCGGCGAAAGCGAATAAGGTGGTGGTGAAAAAATTACTGATCTTGTAATTTTCGATAATTTTCGTAAATTTTCTTTACCCCTCCCCAGATAAGGAGAACCCCCAGAAGATAGAAACAGAACTTTATATAATACATAACCGAAGAAAAATACTCGATTTTTTCTATTTTAGGCATGACCTGGGGTATCCTGAAAAAAACCCCGATTCCGGCGAGCGTAAGTATAACCCCCCAGACTATTTTAGAGACTATTTTGTTTTTATCCATAACTTGATTACTCTGTAATCGTTCAAAGATTCACAGTTAAGCTCTGAAGCTTTTAACATCTGAACTTCTGCTCCTCTGAGCTTCTGAACTTCTATCTTTTGTTATCCCCCAAGATAATGCTCCTTTACCTTGGGGTTGTCCAAAAGCTCGGCGGCCAATCCCTCTAAAACGATTTCACCTCTCTCGAGCACGTAGGAGTGGTGGGCCACTTTTAGGGCGGCCCTTGCATTCTGTTCCACCAGCAGAACCGTCACGCCGGATTGGTTGAGCTGTTGAATAACCCTAAAGATTTCCCGGACAACTAAGGGAGCGATGCCCATGGACGGTTCGTCCAAAAGCAAAAGTTCGGGACGTCCCATCAGAGCACGGCCGATGGCCAGCATCTGCTGCTCACCGCCGGAAAGGGTGCCGGCGATCTGTCTGGAGCGTTTTTCCAGGATGGGAAACATCTGATAAACTCGCTCCATTCTCTCCTTGATCTCAATCCGGTTGCTCCGCTTGAAATAATGATAAGCACCGAGATTGATATTATCCCGGACGGTCAGATGGGCAAAAATC
>JASFHC010000192.1:0-5230 GCA_050123435.1 Desulfobacterales bacterium | reverse complement strand
GGATTTTCTCGACTTATTACCGAAATCACCCACTGGGTAACATTATCGAATTTCATCCCGATAGGCGGGAATCCCAACGATCTGGATTTAGCTTGGCACGATGCGTTATCTTGCCATTAGATGGAATTTGCCAAAGTGACATGTATCAAATTGGGACCGTAAATATCAAGAAAAGATCATTTTTCATATATCGTTTTCATATTGCACAATGTGATTGTAGGATGTTGTCGCGACTACAATTTGCTAATTGCATGATTAAATCTTAGTCAATGCATTTTTATTCGATTCTCAGTCTTTGTAAATAGACGAGCCGAACATTCAGAACTCAAGGGCTTTTCTGGAGGTTCCACAGTTCTAATGAAATCTATTAAATCAGTTTCGACGCAATAGTCGCGACATGTCTGCCCTGAAAGCGCGCGGCGTTTAGCTCATTTTCACTTGGCATCCTTTCTCCTGAGCCGCCGGCAATTGTGGAAGCGCCATAAGGAGACCCACCCGTTATTTCATCTGTTCGCATTTGTCCTTGGAAAGTATAGGGCAAACCAACGACTATGAATCCATGATGAAGCAAAGTTATGTGAAAAGAGAGGATTGTGGACTCTTGTCCTCCGTGTTGAGTTGCACTGCTTGTAAAAACACTTCCCACCTTTCCAACCAAAGCGCCCGTTGCCCAAAGTTGTCCGGTCGCGTCCAGGAATTGGCGCATTTGACCGCACATATTACCGAATCTGGTTGGCGTTCCGAAAATAACTGCATCCGCTGAAGCAAGCTCCTCTACCTTACAAACCGGCACATTTGACATGGATTGTTGTGCATCTATTGCTCCCATTTTTTCAAGCACTTCCTCCGGGAGCGTCTCGGGCACACGTCGCAGGATTGCCTCAGCACCCTCTATTTCCCTTACTCCTTCTGCAACAGCCTCTGCCATTTTATGGACATGGCCATAAGTCGAGTAATATAATATTAATACTTTCATGATGACGTCTCCTTTTACCTGTCTGAATGTTTAATATGAATTTATTAAAGTATCATCAATCTTCTGATCGTTGATTTCGATTTATCAAAATTCCGCTCAAGAGTTGTCGCGGATCAAATTCGATATCTGGTTTTTTGTTCATAAGTATGTCAGGCAACTGTTCTACAAAGGTTTTGATCTGATCACGAACTCGGCGGTAATGTTGCATGGCCTCTTCTTCGTCTCGAGCATTCTCAGCAAGCCTCGGTGGATCTTCAAAACCCACATGGATGATGCTGGTTTTGGCCGGAAAAGAGGGGCATGTCTTTTGCGCATTATCGCAAAGCGTTATTACATAATCAAATTCGATATCCTTGATCTCATCAATAGATTTTGAGCTTTGACTTGAGATGTCAATTCCGACTTCTGCCATGGTTTTGATGGCTCGTGGATCGATCCCCTTAGGATCTATTCCGGCGGAACGGGCCTCTACCTCACCTTTTTTCAACTGACGAGTAAATCCTTCGGCGATCTGACTGCGGCAGGAATTTCCGGTGCAGAGAAACAGGATTTTTAGTTTTTTGGCATTTTCCATTATATTTTCCCTCTTTAATTAGTAAAGTTATGCTTTTTCGATCGCTGCCGGTTTGACTTCAGTAAAATCAGACTCTGCTTCTTTAAACCAGTGGGTCGTCTTGAGGCAGATTTTTACCAGCATTAACATAACTGGCACCTCGATCAGTACACCGACCACCGTAGCCAGCGCAGCGCCTGACGAAAGACCGAACAGCATGGTTGCTGTAGCAATGGCCACCTCGAAATGATTGGAAGCTCCGATCATAGCCGCCGGCGCTGCATCCATATATCGGAGTTTCAACAGCCGCGCCAGACCATACCCAAACCAGAAGATGAGCATGGTCTGAATAAAGAGCGGAACCGCAATCCATACGATGGTCAGTGGATTGCTAATGATCACCTCGCCTTTAAAGGAAAACAAAAGTACCAAGGTGATGAGCAGAGCGATTATCGTAATGGGAGTAAGGACGTGTAAGAATTTTTCCTTAAACCATTTTTCACCTTTGGCGGAGATGATCCACTTTCGTGAAAGATATCCGGCGACCAAAGGCAAGGCTACATAGATACCTATGGAAAGCAGCAGCGCCTGCCAGGGTACCGGCAGACGTCCTACACCCAATAAAAATCCTCCCAGAACACCATAAAGAATGAGCATGGTCAACGAGTTGATAGCTACCATCACCAGGGTCAGACCGTCATTGCCTCTTGATAGATACCCCCACACCAAAACCATGGCCGTGCAAGGTGCAATGCCCAAGAGGATACAGCCGGCCAGATAGCTGCGCCAAAGCGGAACTTCAAGCATTTTGATGCCGTCGGCCATCACCACGGTACCGGCTCCGTGGGTCGCACCTACCGGAAGATCGAGACCGAACGGCATTTTGACCAAATCCACGGCATTCGGCCCTATGAATCCGTAAAATAGGGTTCCCAAAAAAAAGAGAGCAATGGCATACATGGTAAACGGCTTGATGCACCAGTTGACAAACAGTGTCAAAAATACCGGTTTACCACTCTTGCCTGCCTGGATGACCTCACCGAAATCGATTTTCACCATGATCGGATACATCATGAAAAACAGGCAGACTGCAATTGGAATGGACACCACCGGTGCCCCGTTGACGAAGATTGCCAGACCATCTAAATATTGCGCCACGCCGGGGGCGATTTTACCGAGCAAGATGCCGACAATGATGCACAGCAACACCCACATGGATAAAAATCTCTCGAAAATACTGGTCATTTTTCGATCATTGTTTAAAACAGCATCGTTAATCATCAATAATTCCCTTCTGCGAATATTAATAAAAGTAAAGAATCACATACGAAACTTTAGGGCTTCAACTGTCAATCGGTGATCACGCTCTACTGTGAACCTTGCACAACACCTCAGGATCAAGCTTTAGGATTTCATTCATACGTTCTGCATCCTGCTGGATGCGTGGCGTTTTCGAAAGTGTTCTAATGGTCCATTCAATGGCTTCCCGAACTTCATTCGGTACGCCATCGCCGGCCAATCGGTAATACCGCCAACGTCCTTGTTGTCGGCTTTCAACCAGTCTGGCATTGGCAAGAATCGACATATGTTTGGAAACCGTTGAGGGTGCCAAACCCAAAAGTTCAATAATTTGACACACGCATAGTTCCCGTCCATCCAATGCCAGTAAAATGCGAACTCGGTTTTCATCAGATAGGGCTTTGGTAATCATCATAAAAGCAAACATAACTTTCACCTATTCTATTCGTCATTTCGCCAATTGACAAAATGTAGGGATCAACAAAATATTTGTCAAGAACCGTTTTATTTTGACACGTATTTTTTTTGCTATGTTCAAAAACCAGAAAAAAGCGGGGTGGGGATATGTAGTGGTGGTCACACAAAAAATAGGGTTTCAAATTCCTGATACCGCTGACCAGACTTCAACGTAAACAATTTGATGGATATCAAATTCGAACTGTAAATATCAAGCCTTGACTATTTTTCAGATATCGTTTTCATATTTCGTGCATCGTTTAAAATGAATATCTGGGAGTTATCCCATATTTTACAAAAGCTGATGGCATCCAAATATGTTGTACGAGTTGCAAGTCGACACAGCTATCAAGTCTACTCAAGGTGAGGTATGGGATTCCAGATTCTTTTCCAGACCCAGGTTAGGTGTCGCAAGTCATGGCGGGTTTTTACTCTTTCATCCTTAACTGGTATAGAGTTTGGGCTCCCCACTTTGGCAACCTTAAATTGGAAAACATAATTGGGTTCCAAGCCCATGCGCAGATCGGTCATTACGATATGTTCCCCTGCTCTTGCAAAGGCATAATATCCCCTAGTGAACCACCGCAGTTTGACTACCGGTGGATGTTCTTCCAGCCTGCGCATTAACTCAAGATTTCTCGGGTAATAGTTGACGAATAGCGGTGTATGCCCATCAAACAAAGAAAAATAGGTTTCAAAATATTGGTCTTTGTCAATGCCTACTATCCGCCATAAAAAGGTGGTAAACGGCGCCGGGGTAGAGATGAGCTGGGTATAGGGCACGTGCTGACGAGCAAGTTTATCTCTAACCCTGTATTCTACAAACTCCCTGGCGCCAAAAGCCCAGATTAAGTAGGCAATACTCAAAACCAGTCCGATCATATTCAGCCGATGTCCCAAAGATGAGCTTCTTTTTAGCACCAGCGCTGCCAAGGCACCCAGTAAAATAGGTAAAGTAAAGAGGGGGTCAATGATGAAAAAGATCGGCCAGGCCAAGGGCGTGGTATCCAAAGGCCATAAAATCTGTGTACCATATACGGTTAACAGGTCTAAAAGCACACCGGTCTCCAGAACCAGAAATGTCAGAAGACACCATCTTTTAAAATGCTTCCTGGTGGCGGGATGTACTTTCGTGATAAACCATGCCAGCAGCGGAGATAAAAGGCCCAGAAGGAACAGGGAATGGCTAAATCCTCGATGGTAAACAAAGTCATCCACCGGTCCACCAAGAGGAATAAGAATGTCCAAATCGGGGAGCGTTCCCAAGAAAGCTCCCCAGAACATAGCTTTTCGACCGACCTTGTGTCCAAGGACAACCTCACCGTATGCGGCACCTACTGTAAGCTGTGTTAAAGAATCCAAGGTCTCATAATTTTAGCTGGGTTATAAACAATGCATGTGCAATTCATAGATTTGTTTTCTAATCTCAGGTTTGGTATTGGTTGTGAACTATTAATACTAACTTAAAAAAATCGGATTTGTCAAAGACAGTGTTCCTGCCCAAAAAACGAGTCAGGTCTGACTTGTGATATGGTATTGAGTTATCATATAAAAATTAGGTGCTTGATAGTTGCTCATTATTGAAGCTATCACAGGTCCGCGATAAGTTGCAGGTATCAACGGTTTTGGGGTGATGGTTTTAGATCGAAATCGTAACCATATTAGAGGGGTATGGATTGAAGGTTTAAGAAGGCTGGAACACAATTAAACTTCCATTCCAAAGAAATTAATCAGCATATTGTTTAAACCCCGCCGAAGGATTGCATAGGAATAGTTCCGCTCAGCCACCTCATAATTATGATTTACCATCCTCTCTTTTCTTTTGCGCGATTTTAAAAATTCCCTTACGTTTTGAACATTTTTTTTGGTGAGAAAGCCGTCCATGACAACCAGGTCAAACCCATTAGGCTCAATATCTCTTACAAATGTAGCGTAGCGGTTAATCA
>JASFHC010000191.1:0-5285 GCA_050123435.1 Desulfobacterales bacterium | reverse complement strand
TGTAAAACTATTTAAAGTGTGTGATACTAGATGCAACACTATTTGGTTTGTTCCAAAACCTTGCCCCGAGTGCTGATGACGATTTCATTCATAAGTATCTTCTGTCCGGATGCTTCCAATCCTTTTTTCACAATTTCTGGAAGGCCGGCGCAGCACGGCACCTCCATAACCACCGTGGTGATGCTTTTGATGCCCGCAATCTGGAAGATCTCTGCAAACTTTGCAATATATTCCTGAACTTCATCAAATTTCGGACATCCCATCATCACGACTTTTCCTTTAATAAGGTCTCTGTGAAGGGTTGGAAAAGCCACCGCAACACAATCTGCCAGCACCAGAAGATCCGCTTGTTTAAGAAACGGAGCCTTGGCGGAGATGAGCCGTATCTGAACCGGCCAATGGGAAAGAGCCGATTCGCCCTCGGGTCCAATAGCGGCAGGTATGTGGGCCGTCCGACCGGATTCAGCAGGAACAAACGTCTGGATAGTGGTTGAGGGACATCCGCAAGGCATTACAGCTTTTTCTGTGGG
The DNA here is from genome assembly GCA_050123435.1 of Desulfobacterales bacterium. Classification (GTDB taxonomy): domain Bacteria; phylum Desulfobacterota; class Desulfobacteria; order Desulfobacterales; family UBA11574; genus S5133MH16. The sequence continues at coordinate 4,755 of JASFHC010000191.1, read as the reverse complement.
ATCTTGTTTTTCTTTTTCCGCCAGGTGTTTTTCAACCGCTTCTTCATCAAACTCGTCCGTTTCCCGTTCAACAATTTTTAGCGCGCCTGTGGGACACTCTCCCATGCAGGCTCCGAGCCCGTCACAAAGTTTATCCGCTACAATGCGTGCCTTACCGTCAACAATTTCAAGCGCGCCCTCGGCGCAGGAGGGGATGCACTGGCCGCACCCGTCACAAAGTTCGTCATCTATTTCTATTATTTTACGTAATACTTTCATAATTTAACCCTTTTATTTTGCTTATTTTATCTCTCAATTAAAACCCTCCGTCCGAAAACACGTTATAGTATAGTTTTTTTCGGACACAGATGGACGCAGATTTTCATGATTTTTGAATTTAAAAATAATTTAATCTGTGTATATCTGCGAAAATCTGCGTCCTATTTAATTTAAGAATATCCTTTTTGCTTCTTCGCGGCCGCTTTCAGTCAAAAAAGAACTTTCGATAATTCGAGTCAACCGGTCATGATGTATGGGCTTTTCTTTATGTTTCTCCTCAAGGTTCGTAATTAAATCCGCATCATACACCACCTTGAAATTAAGCGTTTCTTCAGGTCGGGGATGGTGGTGGTGACCGATAATATCGCATACCTCTTCTGTCAGCTTGTCATTGGCGCCAAGGTTTTCCATAATAGACCTTGCAATGGGCGGACCTTCCTGTTCCTGGTATGTTGCAGCGGTGCTCTTATACTTTCTCTCCGCCTCATGGATTCCGATATCATGCAAATACGCAGCAGCCAGTATCACCGCAAGGTTTCCCCTTTCGTTTTTTCCGATCCGTTCAGCATGACGCGCCACCCGGATGGCATGACCAATACGCTTAAAGTCCCGTTTAAAATACCGCTTCATTTCTATGGCAATGCGATCTTTTAAGAGATCTTCCTTTTGGGCCAAAAGTTCCGGCGGCAGAGTGCCAATGCACTCTTCGGCGAACTGGCAGTATGCCGCACAGCCAAAATCCATTTTTGGATTTGCGAACTTGTGACCGCATTTATCACATTTTCGGGTCGTATCGTCCTTGAAGAACTCAACGTTATGGCCGCATTCCGGACATTTTGATTTAAAAATAGCTCCTGGTTTCCAGTATCTACTGTCCTGTCCCGGGCATTTCATGTTTTTTCTCCTTATTTAGTGCCCATCCATAAACGGCATCTCTTGGCCTTCGTCGGCGTTCTCGCTCGTTTTCAATCCTCGAAATAGCACGCTATGCCTGCGGTTGAAAACTCGCTCGGGTCTTGACGAAAACCAAAATCTACCATCTCTGGATGGACACTAGTTAGGCCATAATTTATAGGATTTACAGGACATACAAGATTTATTATATCCTGATCATCCTAAAATTCTGTTCATATAATAAGTCAGTTTTTTGAATTTTAAAGTTTTTCCTGCTTTTTAAGATTAGGTTACACGATTAACCCATGCATTGCCTTGACTTATGTCAAAAATAGCTGATAATTATGAAAAAAGGGTGAAATTATGAAAAAGATTCTGGATATTATCTCACAAGCGCCGCTTTTTAACGGCCTGTCCCTAGAACAATTGAGCCAAATCAGGCAAATCGCCATAGATAAGTTTTATGATAAGGGTAAAACGATTTTTCTGGAAAGCGATGACTGCAACGGATTTTATATTGTTGTCGCCGGCAAAGTAAAGATCTATAAAGTGTCATTTGAAGGTAAAGAACAGATTCTTCATATTTATGGGCCAGGCAATCCATTTGGTGAAGTTCCGGTTTTTTCCGGGCAAAAATTTCCTGCAAACGCAGAAACCCTTCTCAAAAGCCACCTTTTGTTTATCCCAAGGCAGGCTTTTGTGGACCTTATCTCCGAACATCCCTTGCTTGCTTTGAATATGCTTGCTATCCTGTCCATGCGCCTTCGCCAATTCACCGTCCAGATAGAAAATCTTTCCTTAAAAGAGATTCCAGCCCGCCTTGCCTCCTATCTGATCTATCTTGCCGACGAGCAAGCCTCCGGAAACTTTGTTACCTTAACCATTTCAAAAGGACAGCTTGCCAGTCTTTTGGGAACCATTCCGGAAACCCTGTCGCGTATTTTAGCAAAAATGAGCAAACAAGATTTAATTCAAGTAGAAGGTCGGGATATAACGCTTTTGAATCGAAACGGTTTGGAAGAACTTAAACAGCACGGGAAATTACAGTAAAGATCAACCGATTTTTGCATGATACAGGCGAAGGCTGTTTGTTACCACCGAAATACTGCTCAAGGACATGGCAAGGGCGGCCAGAATGGGATGAAGCTGCCTTAGAAAGACGGGGAAAACGTCAAAGGGCTGAAGCACTCCTGCTGCAAGCGGTATCAGCACAATATTATAACAAAATGCCCAGAAAAGGTTCTGTTTGACCGTTTTCATGGTAGCGCTGCTAAACTCAATGGCACGGGTTACGCCGGTAAGACTTCCGCTGGAAAGGATAATATCGCCGGCTTCAATGGCCACATCCGTACCGGTCCCGATGGCGAAGCCCACGTCAGCCTGGGCAAGGGCCGGAGCGTCATTTATCCCGTCCCCCACCATGCCGGTTTTGTTTCCTTTTTGTTGAAGTTCTTTTATTTTGGATGACTTTTCTTCAGGACGGACCTCGGCAAAAATCTCATCAATGTTCACTTTCGAAGCAATGGCTTGAGCGGTCTTAAGATTGTCCCCCGTCAGCATGACCACCTTAAGACCCTGGTTATGGAGCTGTTTTATCGAAGCCTTTGATTCGGGTTTAAGGATATCGGAAACGGCAATTAGGCCATACAATTCCTTTTCCTTCACCAGAACCATTACGGTTTTGCCCTGTGACTGGAGCAGATCTATGTTATCTTCGGCTTTTTCAATATCGATTCCAATATCTCGAAACCATTTGGGTTTGCCGAACTTTACAAAGTCGCCGTGTATCCTGGCCTCAACTCCAAAACCTCCCGATGCCTTGAAATTTTCAGGTTTCCAAAGATCTATGCTTCTTGTTTTCGCTTCGTTCACAATCGCTTTGCCAATGGGGTGTTCTGATCCTCTCTCAACCGAAGCGGCAAGTTTTAAAAGCTGATCCCGGCTTGTAACACCCGGGGCAAAGGGAATAATGTCAACCACGCCGGGTTTGCCCATGGTGATGGTACCGGTTTTGTCCAGTACGATGGTATCGAGTTTTGTGGCCGTCTCTAAGGCCTCACTTTTTTTAAACAAAATGCCTTTCTCTGCTCCTTTCCCGGTGCCGGCCATTATGGCCGTAGGGGTGGCCAGCCCTAAAGCACATGGACAGGCAATAACAAGCACCGCTACCAGCCGGATCATAGCCGGTACAAATTCACCGGTAATCCCCCACCACAATGCAAAGGTAGCAAGGGCGATTGCAATAACTGTGGGAACAAAAACGGCCGCCACTCGGTCTGCCAGCGATTGTATGGGAGCTTTGCTCCCCTGAGCTTCCTGAACCAAACGAATGATCTGCGCAAGCACGGTTTCTTTTCCGATGGCCAGGGCATGGAATTTTAATAAACCTTCGCCATTGATCGTTCCACCGACCACCCGATCTCCGGCATGTTTGTCTACCGGCAACGGTTCACCGGTCAGCATGGATTCGTCCAGAGAGGATTCCCCTTCCAGGATAACCCCGTCCACGGGAATACGTTCCCCGGGTCTGACAATGATCGTATCGCCCTTTTGGACCCGTGTTATTTGAATCTCTTTTTCAACGCCGTCTTGGATAATCGTGGCGGTCTTTGGGCGAAGGCCCATGAGTTTGCGAATCGCACCTCCGGTCTTGCCCTTGGTGCGGGATTCGAGCATCTTTCCCAGCTTAATCAAAGTGATAATGACCGCTGAGGTTTCAAAATAAACATGATCTCCCAAGGAAGGAAAAATAAGAACCGCCAGAGAATAAAAATATGCCACCGAGGAACCCATGGCCACCAAAACATCCATGTTTGCGCTCTTTAGTGTCAGGCTTTTTATCCCGCCCTTATAGAAATCCCATCCGGTGTAAAACTGAACCGGCGTGGCTAGAGCACAGAACAACCAATTCACCCATGGCGCATGGCTCCACAATCCCAGAAAATTAAAATCGCGACCCATGCTGAGAATAAAGAGGGGAAGGGCAAAGAGGGCCCCAAAGACAAATTTTTGTGTCTGGTTTTTTATCTCCGCATCTCGCGCAGCCTGCTCTGCATCCTCTCCTTCCACATCGTGATCCGGCAAAATTGCACCGTATCCGGCCTGTTGGATGACCGAAACCACATCATTAACCGAGGTAGCACCGGGAATATATTCCGCTGTCAGTCGTTCCGTGGCAAAATTTACAGATGCAGCGACAATACCCGTTGTTTTTTTGGTTAAGGCCCGCTCGATGTTCGCCGCACAATTGGCGCAACTCATACCGGTTACGGGCAGTTCAATTTTTGTTGTAGGAACGGTAAAACCCGAACTGTGAATCTTATCAACCAGATCTTTAACGGTCAACGCTTCGGGATCAAAACGTATGGATGCCTGTTGTGATGCAAAATTGACACTGGCATCCGTAACGCCGTTTAGAGTTTTCACACTCCGCTCAATATTCATTGCGCAGTTCGCGCACGTCATACCGGCAATGGACAATATTATTTCTTGTTCGGGCATTATTAAACTTCCTATATATAGGGTCCATTAGGCAACTTCTCGATTTTTACGTTTTGGTGTTTTTATGCTTTAGTAGCAACTTTTTATTTGTATAGCTTAGAA
>JASFHC010000190.1:0-5324 GCA_050123435.1 Desulfobacterales bacterium | reverse complement strand
TGGCTTTGAAAAACGAAACCGTTAAGGTTACTATTGCTCTCAGCAAAACCAGCGTGGAGTTTTTTAAAAAAGAGGCAAAAAAATATAATACTCATTATTAGAAAATGATTCGCAGATTATTGGATGAATATGCGGCCCATCAAGCCTAATTTGAAATACTACGGGATTTTCAATTTCACCGCATCTACTGCGTCAGATGCCATTCCGCATAGACGACTATAGCGAAGCAACATGTTCCTTGTATCTGCCTTGTGAAATGCAGCGCCGATTTCGTCGTGACGAAGCCTATTTCACCGAGTCGACAACCATGCCAAGGAGGGCAAGCCTTGAAAATCGCCCAAATTATGTGGAATAATCTTGAGAGATAAAAACCGGCATTGGAATATTGGTTAAGCTTCTTAAATTCATGCGCGGCTTGCATAACCTTCTGTTAATGATTCACGGTGGATACTTGATGCCGGACAGATCAATTGAAAATGATTTATAAAAAGGTGATTTCTATTTTAGCGGATACTTTTTCAAAGTCTTTATCTTGTGTAACTATTGATAACCCATATTCTTCGGCTATTTTAAATTGATAGGCGTCATCGAAATCCAATCTAAATTCTTCTTTGATTCCACCCAAATCGGAATATAATTCTTCTGATAGCGTTAACATCCTTATTTTTTGGATAATATCTTAAACAAATTTATTGAAAACTGTCTCTTTATTGTTTCTGAACAAAATTACGCCAATGGAGTGCAAAGAAAAATCTGAAATATAAATATGTTTAATATTCGACAATAAGAATTCTTTGCAAATGTCTTTTTGTTTCTGCGACAACAGTATTTCCAAAAAACTATTCGTATCAATAAGATACATTATCTCCATTCCGATGCCTTATGTTGCAGATCTACGGATGTGTACTTTTTACCTAAATCAGAAAGGCTACCTTCCCAATTAAATTTGAGCTTGTATTCTTTACCATGCGGCCCGTATTTATTGGATAAAAAATCGATGAAATCCATGGCCTGCTTTTGTATTTTGGGAGGGAGATTATTTATTTTGGATTCAATCTTCTCTATCTCCATTTTTAATATTCCTTTCTCAAAATAATGGGTTATTCTATTAAATTAGTTTGGATTTAACATTATTTTTCCATATTTTTCAATATTCGTCAATGAATCATTTTTATCTACTTAACCATGAACAACAGCCTCTGAATGAAGAACAGGCATTTTTTTGTTCAGATTAATCTTGCCCATCACTGGCAATTCATCCCCATGTCTAATTTTAACAATCAGCCATCCCTCAAGAGAGGATTTCAGTTCTTTCTGGCATTGATAAAGTGTTTTTCCAAAAGCCACAACACCCGGGTATTGTGGTATTTTCCCGGAAAAGGCATCATCTTCAAGCTTATCATAAACGGCCTTACTCATGGCCTTGTTAATGTATTCGATAAGCATTTCTTTTCCTCCTGTTGTATTGTGGACTCATATTAGACTCTATTGAAATAGTTGATGATTCCATTATATTTATTCACATTTAAAACCTATCATCAACGAGGTGTAATAATTATGCCACAAGGCGTTCTTCCTTTCAAGTATGAAACTGAGAAAAATACAACAGAGATAACGGCATTGGCTGGTCTTCCAATGTATCTGGATCTTGCCAGGGTAACAGGGTTGAGCAACTCAATAGAAAAACATTTAAAAATACGTAAACACGGACAGGGCTGGACAGACAGTCAAGTTGTGCTGCGGTAAGAGTGAAGAATCCCATGCAGTGATGAAAGATTATTTGTCTGGAGGCAAGCTGCCTTCAGAGGACCTTGGCAAAAACGCGTCATGGTGGTGGATTATGATATTGTCGCTTAATTCAAATGCAATGATGAAAGGGTTCCATGCGATTAAAGTTATTCGTAATGGTCCCTGGGCACGGTGATCTAAATGATCATAAACAAAATGAGAAAATATTCTATGTATTTGATTTATTATGCATTTTAGTAGATTCAGGTGCACTTTCATAACGTTTCTATAAATGAGATATAAATTGATAAGAAACACCCATTTTATTTACCCGTTGGGAAAGCCCATGATACCCCATCTCCTTCGTTATCAAGGGCTCGCAGTAGAACGACTACGACTTCGCTCTGGATGCCTCGTATATGAGGAGGCATCCTCGACTTTCGCTAATTTAGGGTCATATATCTCGATGCTGGATGCTGGATGCTGGCCCGGTTAAATCCACTGCGTTCCTTTTCTTCTAAAAATTTGACGGGCTAAAGATGCTGGGTGTCAGGGTTTCAGGTATCAGGTGTCAGATTATAGGTTTTAAACTGTCATCTTAAAAAAGGCTTCTGAGGCTAAGATAAAATCAAGCCCGCACATATTGAATTGGGAAGTCAATAAAAAATAGGAGGTATTTATCTTTCTCTTTGCTGTTATTTTTAACAAATTAGCTTAATATATTAATTGGTTATACATATTTTATAATATAACTGAGGAAGCGGAGCTTTATATTTAGGACCTTTTGATTTTGACTTTCATGACGGTCAGCGTTTCACATCTTGACAATTGTTTCTGATGGATTCATATTGTGAACAGAAATTATGCCTAAAACACGTTAAATATCATCCTTGACCAAGATTTAGTAGACGTTGTAACGACATATTTTTGAGGAAGTCTTTGGCGAAAGATGATGCGGTTTACAATATTAAATGATTACTGTTGTTGCAAAAATCGATACTGTTCCCCCGTCTCGATTCAGGTTGCTGGTTTTTTTTCTCCTTATCTCCATTCCAGCATATAGGAGGATCCATATTACTCATGATAACCACCACTGAAAAGTGCAGGATCATCAAATCTCTCGTTTGGGACTATTACATTAATGAGAATCGACTTTTGGAAGTGTTGCTTGGCGTACGAGAAAAGGAGGGCCCCTTCGATCAGTCGAAAATTTTCCTTAGAGCATTAGAGAGACTTCCTTGGCACGATATTTTGGCACTCATTGGAAAGGAAAGGATAATACAGTTGCTGACACCGGAACAGATCGCAAAACTTCGATTTCCAGCACAGCAAAGACGTTATGAGAGAATACGAAAAATATTACAAGGAGAACCTGTATCCTTTTCAGGATGGGATCCTCGCCATCGTGAAACGTATAGACGTTCCATTCTATCTAACAGGTGGTACCGCTTTAAACAGGCATTATAGCTCTGTTCGGTATTCAAACGACCTTGATTTTTTTGTCAACAGGGATCCCGAGTTCTCCAATTGGGCAAATCGGTTGTATACTGAAATAGAAATTGAGAGCAGGCGTGGTTCTTTTGCCGTCCTCTCCGACAGAGTTATCAAATTTGAGGATTATGTTCAGATTTTTGTGGAACAACAACCCATGCATAATGAAGGAGTTGTCCTTAAAATAGATTTGGTCAACGATGTTGCCTCACACTATGGAACTGTTGAATGGGATGACACTCTTGGACGGGTGGATAGTTGGCGGAATATTTTGTCGAACAAGGTTTCGGCCTTGTATCGGATCGAAGCAAAGGATGTAATTGATTTGTGGTCGTTGGCCAGAATAAAGAGCTTTAATTGGGCTGAAATAATACGTGAAGCTTGTTCCAAAGAAGCAGGTTTGGACCCACTTGTCCTTTATGATCTTTTGAAGTCCTTTCCCAGAGATGCGCTCTCGGCTATCAAATGGATAGGTCAGGCACCAGATGAAGATCTCATACTTGGTGATCTGAGTGTTATGGCCCAAGAAATTTTTGAGGGAAAGGAAAACAGTCTTGCGGTTAACGGATACAAATAAGTAGTACCCTTGTATATTGAGCGTAAACAAAATCGAGACCAATCATTGAATGCTCAATGTTTTATTTGCGTTATGCGGCAACATGTTTAATACCTTGATATGCAGTTTCATCAATCTGACTGATCTCCCAGTTATTTTGTAAAGTTAACCAAAACTGAGGGCTGCCCCCCAAAGCTTTCGAAAGCTTCATTGCCATTTCAGCACTTATGCCTCTTTTACCACGGCATATTTCATTAATTGTTTTCGGTAACACCCCGATATGCTTTGCAAGTGCTGATTGAGTGAGACCAATTTCATCAAGCTCATCTTTTAGAACTTCACCGGGATGTACAGGAGTGTAATGTATTTGATTCATTTTTGTAGCTCCTATTATTTTTAATGGTAGTCGACAATCTCAACATCTACCGCATTCTCTTCTTCCCATTTAAAACAAATCCGGTATTGATTATTTATTCGTATACTATATTGACCTTGTCTTTTTCCTTTTAGTTTCTCAAAACGATTTCCCCGTATTTCCTGTAAATCTTGCATTGACGTTACAGCCCCCAAACGAGCAAGTTTTATCTGGGCTTTCCGGTGTAACTCCTTCGGAAGCATTCGGAGAGCCTCCTTGGTGATCCTGCCATAATTTATATCCTCAGTTCCCTTGGCTTTGAAATTTCGAATAGCCATTTTGCATCCCAAAGAAGTTTGTACCTATTATACCGGATTCCGGTATGGTGGTCAACAGGTATTTCATTCACACTGGTTCCAGATACTGGGTTCTTGATGCTGGCCCGGTTAAATCCACTGCGTTCCTTTTCTTCTAAAAATTTAACGGGCTAAAGATGCTGGGGGCTGGATACTGGCTACTGGATGCTCGATGCTGGATTTTGGCTGCAGGGTATTGCGAAAAATGTGAATAAAATCATATCAAGTCGATTTTACTAATGAGTAATTTCAAGATGGAACTGCGCTTCTTACGGGATACGGACAAACGCGAAGTGGATTTTGTCGTTCTCGAAGAGGGAAAACCGCTTTTTGCAGTAGAATGCAAGACCGGTTCCAAGAGCATCAGTCCATCTATTTATTACTTCAAAGAACGAACCAACATTCCCATTTTTTTTCAAGTTGATGAACAAAAGGATGACTATGTAAAAAATGGTGTGAGAGTTCTTCCAGCACACACATTCTGCCGCGAAATGAAATTACCTTGATTGATGCAATCCGTGGATGAGTGACAATTGTTCTTTTAAACTCCATTTCTCAAAACGGTCAATTCAAATAATAAATTCCGCGGCACAATGAAATTGTTCATGAACTTGCTCGAAAGATCTGCAAAGATCTACGCATATCATATGCCAATTGGGCGATTGGCGAAAAAGGCTTTTAAATAATGCAGTAATTTTAATTGACTATGGCATATGATGTGAGATAGTGTGAGCTGCGAGCAGGATGTGAGATCCAATCTGCCTTGCAGGCAGACCGGGAGATCTGGAAAGGGCTTATTTGATCGATAATTATGCCGAAGGCAAGGATGCTGGATGTT
>JASFHC010000189.1:0-5355 GCA_050123435.1 Desulfobacterales bacterium | reverse complement strand
ATTAAAATGGATAAAATACCTTAACTTTAGGCACTTTAGATCACTTTAGGCACTTTAAACTTTTGCATAAATAGAATGAATAAACCAAAATATAAATACGTGACCGTATTTACAAATACATGTACTAAGTGTTAGATCCTGATTCTGTCGATCAAATTCCGGGCCTGCTCTCGGGCCCATCTGTCAGATTCGACAATATCATCAAATGCCGGATTTCTATAAACAGCGTGTTCTTCCATTGTTTTTCCAATAATTTCGGGTATTTTAACAAATGGGATACGCTGGTTTAAAAAAGCCTGAACCGACATCTCATTTGCGGCATTTAACACCGCCGGTAGTGTCCCTCCGGTTCGGCATGCCGCATACGCCAGATCAAGGCATGGAAATCTATTTAAATCAGGCCGTTCGAAAGTAAGCGCCCCGATCCCTGCAAAATCAGGCAACGGTTGCTCCAGTGCAAGACGTTCGGGATTCGACAAGGCATATGCAATAGCTCCCTTCATATCCGGAATTCCAAGCTGAGCCATTACCGAGCCGTCTTTGAAAGAAACCATGGAGTGGATCACGCTTTGGGGATGGATCAGAACTTCAATCATATCATGTGAAACACCGAAGAGACATTTTGCCTCAATAACCTCAAGTCCCTTGTTCATTAGAGTCGCCGAATCCACACTAACCTTTTTTCCCATCCGCCAGGTTGGATGGTTGAGTGCATCTTGGGGTTTAATTTTTACAAATTCATTTTCCGGCCGGTTCAAAAACGGACCACCGGAAGCAGTGAGGAGGATTCTATCAAGATCCTGCCTGCGATTGCCCGCAATACATTGATAAATTGCGCTGTGCTCACTATCTATTGGAATTATCTTTACACGATTTCGTGCCGCCCTTTTTATAACAATTTCGCCGGCCATTACAAGGGTTTCCTTATTTGCCAGGGCAATGTTTTTTCCCGCCTCTATGGCAGCGAGGGTCGGTATGAGTCCGGCCGCTCCCACAACTGCGGTAACAACCATATCAACAGAATCATAGGTCGCCGCAGTCCTGTAGCCGTCTTGTCCATACATAATTTCGACTTTTGACCCCGACGGAAGCAGGCGTTTCAATTCAATGGCACGGGTTTCATCAAAAACCACAGCGAGTTCGGGGCCGAATTTCTCTACCTGACCGGCCAATAAGCTCGTATTATGTTTAGCTGCGAGCGTTTTTACGGTAAATCGTTCGGGGAACATTGCTACAATTTCAAGTGCATTTTGTCCGATGGATCCCGTGGATCCAAGTATGGAAAGGTTTTTCATTTTATAATATATATTCTATGAAAAAATAAGCGACCGGGGCCGCAAAAAGTAATGCATCAATTCGATCCAGAACCCCCCCGTGACCGGGAAGTAATGCACTGGAATCTTTTATATTGGCAATTCTCTTCAGCTTAGATTCAAACAAATCGCCCACCTGTCCCGAAACACCGATGCAAAGGAAAAACAGAATGCTTAAGTTCCACTGCAACAGGGGGAAAAAAAAGATTTTGAACAAAGCACCCGAGCACACATTTGCGGCAAGTCCGCCAACAGAACCTTCTATGGTTTTATTCGGACTTACGGCGGGACAAAGTTTATGTCGCCCCAAATAAGATCCGGTATAGAATGCACCGGTATCACCTAAAAAAACCACGATTAATAGGAAAAAAATCCAGGAAACACCATCATCAACATTCCGAATCAAAACAAGATACGATAGAAATACAGGTATATATACAACTCCCAAAACCTGTTTTAAGACGATTTCCGATATGGATGCATCAGATTTAAATTTGGGAAGAGAGATCAGGGCGGAGACAATAAGATTTAAAGCAATAAGGACTAAAATAATCTTGGATGAATTCATATATGCAGCCCAGATAATAGCCGGACCTATGATAAAAGCTAACAGCTTAAAGCATAATGAATTTGAGCGCTCGGTTTTGCCAAATAAAATACGAAAAAATTCCCAAAGAGCTATGAGGCATACGGCACCGATAACCACAGAAAATATCAATGTCCCCCCGATGCCGATCAGTAAAGCAAGTAGGGGAATGGCCACAAAAGCTGTAATCCATCGTTTTAAGTGCATGTTGATTGGGTTGTCGATTACAAATTAAGAATTACTCATGGAATGCACGCCGGATGAAAAAAATCTAACCGGCGTCAATTAGTTAAACGTCTCGAAAATTCTACAACTTATTGAAAATAAATGTTTTTAATGGTAACCTGTTTGTGAAATCAGAATGGAAGAATGGAATGCTGAAATATTAGGGCGAGGCTCCTAAGTTCATTCGTCAGACGTTACCGAACCTCCGTTCACGTTTCTGGTAATGTTTCAGAATTCGAACAAACTCATCCTTTCCAAAATCGGGCCATAAGGTATCTGTTATATAAATTTCCGAGTAAGCTATCTGCCACAGGAGAAAATTGCTTATGCGCATTTCCCCGCTTGTTCTAATTAAAAGATCCGGATCAGGCATTTGACATGTATATAAATGCTCAGATATAATTTCCGGTGTTATTGAATCTGGATCCATACCGCCATCTTTGGCTTTAATTGCAATTTCTTTAACCATCTTGACGATTTCCGCCCGTCCGCCGTAGCTCAAAGCCAGATTTAAGATCATGCCGTCATTTTTCTTTGTTAATTCCATAACGTTGTGTAATGCTTGCCGGACATTTTCCGGCAACCGTTCTATCTGTCCGATTGCATACAGCCGAATATTCTTATCCAGCATCTCTTTTTGTTCCGAGTCGAGAAATTTTTTAAGAAGGGTCATCAGAGCAACGACTTCGGATTGAGGGCGCTGCCAGTTTTCAGTGGAAAAAGCATACAGGGTCAGATAGGGAATTCCGATTTTTCGGCAGGCTCGAACAATGGTTCGAACAGTTTCCGAGCCTTTTTCATGTCCTTGAATCCGGTTTAAGAGCCGTTTTTTTGCCCACCGGCCGTTACCGTCCATAATAATGGCAACATGTAAGGGTAACTTTGCAGGATCAAGATTATTGTAACTGGAGGCCGATGTATTAGAACTCAAGGATCTCTTTCTCTTTTTCTTTACAGACATCATCGACAAGCTTGATGTGCTTATCGGTTATTTTCTGGACCTGGTCCTGGGCCCTAAAGGCATCATCTTCCGAAATATCACCATCCTTTTTCAATCCTTTTAACAGCTCGTTGGAATCCCGCCTGATATTGCGCACGGCAACCCTATATTCCTCGCTTTTTCTATATATAATCTTGACAAGCTCTTTTCTTCTCTCTTCGGTGAGCGGCGGAATGGATATGCGTATCTTCTTGCCATCGCTTGAAGGCGTTAACCCCAAGTCAGATTTCAATATCGCCTTTTCTATATCCTTGATTACGGAAACATCCCATGGCTGTATGGTAATAAGTCTGCTTTCAGGAATAGACAAAGATGCCATCTGATTAAGCGGTGTGGTCGTTCCGTAGTATTCGACCCGAATACCGTCAAGAATGGACAGGGAAGCACGTCCCGTCCGGATCTTTTTAAATTCATTTTTAAGAGAGTCTATTGACTTTTCCATATTCTGCGTTGTGTCCTGATATATCGATTCAATCATGGATTTCCCCTATCAATGATTTTTGGTATTTGAAAAATGTTTAATTGGTTATCCGGGTTCCTATCTCTTCTCCACATATAACCCTTTTTATATTTCCCTTGTTTGTCAAATTAAAAATAACTAGAGGAAGCTTATTATCCATGGCCAGAGAAATGGCCGTCATATCCATCACATGGAGCTGTTGTTCAATAACCTGCATATAATTGGTTTTTTTGATAAATTTAGCATTCTTATTGACAGCCGGATCTGAATCGTAAAGGCCGTCAACCTTTGTTGCCTTTAAAAGGATATCGGCACGTATTTCCTGTGCCCTGAGCACCGCAGCAGTATCGGTGGTGAAGTAAGGATTACCGGTGCCGGCCGCAAATATTACCACCCGCCCCTTTTCGAGATGGCGGACAGCCTTACGGATGATGAACGGTTCGGCCACCTCATGCATTGAAATAGCACTCTGAACACGAGTCATGATTCCGTTTTCTTCCAGGGCATCCTGTAAAGCCAGACTGTTAATCACCGTGGCCAACATGCCCATGCGGTCTGCAGAAACTCTGTCTATGCCATATGAAGCGGCGGCGACTCCCCTAAAAATATTACCTCCGCCCACAACTATGGCGATTTGAACGCCTAAGTCAAATGCCGAACGGATTTCTTCGGCCACATATCTTATGACATCAGGGCTTATTCCAAAACTCTGATCGCCCATTAGCGCTTCACCGCTCAGCTTCAGTAGAACCCTTTTGAATCGAGGCATGGTCAAATCTTTTATCCCTCACCTATTTTGAACCTTGCAAAACGTTTAATTGTAATATTCTCGCCGATTTTTGCAACCATTTCATTTAAAAGATCTTCAATGGTTATATCGGGATCACGAACATAGCCCTGATTCATCAGGCAGTTTTCCTTGAAATATTTTTTCAGCTTGCCGTCTACTATCTTGTCTACTATTTGTTCGGGTTTGCCCATCTCCAGGACCTGTGCACGATAGATTTCTTTTTCTTTGTCAATGGTTTCTTTGGGGACATCTTCCGGACGTATACTTACAGGATTGGTCGCTGTAATATGCATTGCGATATTTTTTGCAAATTCCTTAAAATCATCATTTTTTGCAACAAAATCGGTTTCGCAGTTAATTTCGACCAGAACACCAAGCTTGCTGTCCATATGAATATAAGACTCGATTATCCCTTCAGTCATGGCCCTTCCGGCTCGTTTAGCCGCTGTGGCCAGGCCTTTTTTTCTTAGAAAATCAACCGCTTTGCTTATATCTCCATTACATTCGGAAAGTGCCTCTTTACAATCCATGATTCCTGATCCGGTCTTTTCACGGAGCTGTTTGACCATCGCAGCAGTAATTGTCGCCATCATTATTCTCCTGTCTCTTCAGCGTCAGTTGTTTCTACCGGTTCCTGATTCTCATCGTCTTCAGAAGGTTCCGTATCATTTTCGTTTTCAGACGTTGTTCTTTTTATTATCTCCACAACAGGTCCTTCTGCGCCATCTGAAATAATCATTCTTTCACCCGGCTTTAATTCCGCACTCACCGCCGAAACTTCGGATACTTCCTCCACTTCTTTGTCGGTTTCAGCCTGCTGTTTTTCAGCCAGACGCTCTTTGCCTTCAATGCAAGCATCAGCGATTCTGGATGTGATTAACCGTATTGCGCGGATGGCATCATCATTACCGGGTATGATATAGTCAATATCATCAGGATTACAATTGGTATCAACAATAGCAATAATCGGAATTCCCAGTC
>JASFHC010000188.1:0-5420 GCA_050123435.1 Desulfobacterales bacterium | reverse complement strand
CTGCCGGCAATGATGGCACGCAAAGACCAGGTGGTTAAAGAGCTCACGGACAATGTTCGCAAACTTCTTGAAGGAAACAGTATCAAGGTGTTTCACGGAACAGCAAGGCTTGCCGATGTTGACCGTATTGAGATATCCAAACCTTCCGGATCTTCGAATAAGGGAAAGTCGAAAACCCTTGAAACCCGCTCGACCATTCTTGCCACCGGCAGTACGCCGGTTCAATTGTCCGGCCTGGAATTTGACGGCAAACATATTGTCACTTCTACGGAAGCCCTTTCATTTAAAACGGTTCCCAAGCACTTGGGTATTGTGGGTGGGGGGTATATCGGTTTGGAATTGGGATCGGTCTGGCTTCGCCTGGGAGCAAAAGTAACCGTTGTTGAAATGCTGCATCAAATTGCCGCCACCCTGGATGGTCAGGTGGCCCGAACCCTGGGTCGAATTCTCAAAGAGCAGGGCCTGGAAATTTACCTGAATACAAGGGTTACCGGCGCCAAAATTTCTAGAAACAAAGTACGGATGACATTGGAATCTAACGGAAAAGAAGAGACGATGACTTGTGATCGTCTCCTGGTATCTGTTGGCAGACGGCCCTTGACGCAAAATTTAGGATTGGAAGAAATCGGCGTGGAAACCGACTCTCGAACCGGCCATCTGATTGTGGATGAAGCATATCGAACCAACATTCCTTCCATCTATGCGATCGGTGATCTCATCCCGGGGCCTATGCTGGCCCATAAAGCCTCGGCTGAAGGAATCGCCGCTGCCGAGTGTATTGCCGGTCTTCCTGGTGAGGTAAATTATGATGCCATTCCCGCGGTAGTCTACACCTGGCCCGAGGTTGCCAATGTCGGCCTCACCGAGGAACAGGTCAAAGAACGCGACATCCCTTATTGTATCGGCACCTATCCCTTTTCAGGGGCCGGGCGGGCGCGGTGCATGGGAGAAAAGGATGGTTTTGTCAAACTCATCGCCCATTCTAAAACCGACCGAATTTTAGGCGTACATATCATCGGACCACGCGCTGCGGACATGATCGCTGAATGTGTGCTGGCTGTTGAATTCGGTGCAAGTTCCGAAGACATCGCCCGGACAGTCCACGGCCATCCCACTTTTGCCGAAGCGTTGCAGGAAGCGGCCATGGCGGTACGTAAGTGCTCCATTTATGCCTCTTAAAATTCTGCCATGTAGTGCCCGAACGAAAACTAGGATTTTTCGTTAAGATCAAGGAAGACGAAAATTTTAACCACAGACATACATTGAGTATTTTGAGGATTAAAATTTGAGTCTGACGCAGATATTGGCGAAAAAGACAGTTTTCGTTCAGGCACTATGTAAGGTTTTGAGGCTTCATACGACTGACGTATTAACTGACACGATGACCTTAAAACACATACATGCTGAATGAAACCCGCTTTAAGGCTCATCTCGAATTTTGGGGTGATTGGAAGAACCACTACGGCAATTCTGAAAATTATGGAACTGTTATCCCCTTCGAAAATCCCCAAAATTCGGCAAAGGGAAGCTGCTGTTTGTTTTGGATCTTTATAGTACGTGTCCCCGGCGGTTCACGAAACAAGGAGAATGTTATGGCCGATTATGATTATGATATCGGAGTGATCGGCGGCGGTGCCGCCGGACTGACAGTTACCTCCGGTGCCGCTCAACTGGGAGCGAAAACACTCTTGGTTGAAAAAGAAAAGGAGCTCGGCGGTGACTGCCTGCATTTTGGATGTGTCCCCAGTAAAACATTGATCAAAACGGCTCATGTTTATCACCAGATGAAAAATTCCAAAGCCTTCGGTCTACCCCAAGTTCAGGTGCCACCGGTGGATTTTATGCAGGTGGCAAAAAGAATTAAATCCGTGATCAGCATCATTCAAAAGCATGATTCCAAAGAAAGATTCTGCAATCTCGGGGCCAAAGTAGAATTTGGAGACCCAAAATTTATCGATGAACACGCCATCCGGTTGAACGGAAAAACCATTTCTGCAAAGAACTGGGTGATTGCAACAGGATCATCTCCGGTGGTTCCTCCCATTGAAGGTCTGGGGAACACCCCTCATATCACCAACAAAGAAATCTTTTATTTGGATCATCTGCCTGAGTCGATGATCATATTAGGCGGCGGACCCATAGGAACAGAAATGGGACAGGCCTTTAACCGTCTGGGAACAAAGATTTATATTGTGGATCGCGGGGAACAGATCCTTGGAAAAGAGGACAAAGATATGGCCGATGGGGTGATGAACGTCATGCGCTCCGAAGGTGTGGTCTTCCACTTAAACTCTTCCATCGAAGCGACAAAAGATCTAGGCCGTCATAAAGAAGTGGTCATAAAAAATGCTGAGGGCAAAACCATCCATCTGAAAGCGGAAGCCATTCTTGTGGCCATGGGCAGATCCGCTAACGCCCATGAACTGGGACTCGAAGATATTGGCGTTATATTTGATAAACGAGGCATCACGGTAGATAAACGGTTACGGACAAATCACAAACACATTTATGCCGCCGGAGACGTGAATGGAGGCTTTCAGTTTACCCATGCCGCCGGCTACGAAGGGGGCATTGTCATCAGTAACGCAATTTTTCATTTTCCCCGGAAAACCGATTATACGTTTCTGCCATGGTGTACCTACTCAGATCCCGAGCTGGCAAGCATCGGAATGAATGAAAAAACTGCACAGGCGGCCGGAATCGATTATGCGGTTTGGACAGAGGAATTCCAAGACAACGACCGAAGCCTGGCAGAGGGCGAAAAAATAGGCAAGATTAAAATGATTCTGGATGAGAAAGAAAAGCCCGTGGGTGTTCAAATTTTAGGCCCCCGAGCAGGAGACCTGATCAGCGAATGGGTGGCAACGTTAAACGGGAAGGTCAAACTTTCCACGCTGGCTTCTGCCGTGCATCCCTATCCTACCATCGGTGAAATCAATAAAAAGGTTGCCGGAACCTATTTCTCTCCCAAGATATTTTCCGATAAGATTAAAAAAGGTCTTAAGTTCTTTTTCCATCTTAAAGGAAGGGCATGCACCCCTGTAGACTGTGAAGAATATATTTCTTAGACAAGATTAACAGGATAGTTTCGATTTTTCATCTTTCACAGTTTCTTCCAGAAACTGTGAAATTTATAAATAAATCCTATAAATCCTGTCGATCCTGTCTGATAACCATTATTAAATTAATCGTTAGGAAAGGAAAAAATGGAGACATATTACAATCCCGAAGATTTGCCGAAATTTGAAGAGATCGGGAAAGAAGCACCCGAACTCGCGCAAAAATTTTTTGAGTATTATGGCGCCGTGTTCGCCCAAGGTGAGCTTACAGAAAGGGAAAAGGCGCTCATTGCCTTGGCGGTTGCTCATGCCGTCCAATGTCCTTACTGTATTGATGCCTACACACAGGCCTGCCTCGAGAAAGGGTCCAATCTCGCGGAAATGACAGAAGCGATCCATGTGGTAACGGCCATTCGCGGCGGTGCTTCGCTGGTTCACGGCATTCAGATGCGCAACATGACTGAAAAGTTATCCATGTAACATAGGGAACATTCATGAGAAATAATGCTTACCGAACAAACATACCATAAAAAGACTAGGGACTCATCGGAAGATACGGTTCATATTCCCCCGTTCAGCCGAACTCTTTCCGATCACGGCCTTAAATTAAACCGGGCGAAAACCCATACCTTACAGGTGAATGTGGGTTTTCTTTGCAACCAGAAATGCCGCCACTGTCATCTGAACGCCGGCCCGGCCCGTAAAGAAAATATGGCGTCAGGAGTCCTAGACGATGTTGTTTCCTATGCCCGGCGAAGCCGATTTGAAACCATAGACATCACCGGTGGCGCGCCTGAGCTGAATCCGAATATCAGCAGGCTGATACAAGAAATGTCTCCGTTGGCATCACGGCTTATGCTGCGCTCGAACCTGTCGGCCTTGAACAACGGGAACAGAGACCATTTGTTTGACCTGTTAAAATATTATCGCGTAATCATTGTCGCCTCTTTTCCTTCCTTAAACGAGCTCCAGACAGATTCACAGCGGGGTGACGGTATTTTTAAAATCAGCATTGATGCGCTTAAAAAGCTGAATGCCACTGGATATGGACACAAAGAATCAGGCCTAATACTCAATCTGGTGTCCAATCCCACCGGGGCATTTCTTCCACCGGCGCAGGTTGAGGCGGAAAAGAGGTTTCGCCAGGTCCTCAAAGACAAATGGGGAATTGTTTTCAACCATCTGTTTAATTTTGCCAATGTGCCTCTGGGAAGATATCGCCGGTGGCTAATAATATCAGACAATTTAGAAAAATATATGGCCAAGCTTTCTTCCGGGTTCAACCCATGTGCGGTTCAAGGCGTGATGTGCCGCACCACGGTCTCTGTCTCATGGAATGGATTTCTTTACGATTGTGATTTTAATCTTGCCAGAGGTCTTTTCATGGCAGGACGTAAAATTCATGTTTCTGAAATGCCGGGGCCTCCGGAGCCGGATAGTCACATCACTACAGCGGATCACTGTTATACCTGTACTGCCGGGGCGGGATTTACTTGAGGCGGGTCTATTGATACCTGAGTTCAGGTTTGGATTTTAGAAGAGGTTCTGTATAATGAAAAGCGGTATATGTATCTTTTTATTATTCTTCCTTTTTTTCGCTCCGTTGAACCGGGCCAAGCCAAGCTGGGCCGCAGCCCCGGTGGATAATAGCATCTACGCCGTTTTACTGGAAAAATATGTCAAACACGGCCACGTGGATTACCAGGGTTTTAAAGCCGAAGAAGAAACACTGAATCAGTATCTTACAGTGCTTGAGAAAACCGACCCTGACAATCTGTCCCGAAATGAACAGTTCGCTTTTTATATCAATGCATATAACGCATGGACCATAAAGCTGATTCTAAGTGGGTATCCCGGTGTTAAATCCATAAAGGATCTTGGAAGTATATTCAAAAGCCCGTGGAAAAAGAAAATTTGTCGCATTGACGGCGATGTTATCACGTTGGATGACATTGAGCACAATATACTGCGGCCTAGGTTCAAAGATCCACGGGTTCATTTTGCCATTAATTGCGCGGCGTTGAGTTGCCCACCGCTGGGCTCCGAACCCTATCTTGGAAGCACATTAGACCAACAGCTCAACCATGCATCCACAGCATTTATCAATAACCCTCAGCGAAATTATCTTGAGGACAACACGCTTTATATCAGTAAAATATTCAAATGGTTCTCGGAAGATTTTGACAACGATGTTATTGGGTTTTTCATGAAATACACCGAAAAAGAGTTTAAAAAGAAGTTGGAAGCAAAAAGATCAAAAATCAAGATTAAATACCTGGATTATGACTGGTCTTTAAACGGAAAATAGTTTCCATCCAGAAATGGCCCTTTTTTCAATGAGCGCCGTTCTCCGCGGGTTTC
>JASFHC010000187.1:0-5425 GCA_050123435.1 Desulfobacterales bacterium | reverse complement strand
CTCACCCAAAACGCGCCATGGTAATTTCACCAATGTCCTACCGGTCAGAATGCCCAAGCCATGCTCCAGGTGCTGAGGGGATTTACTTTGGCCATGTGTTTCTCATTAACATATTCCAGCTCCGCTTTTACCTTACGCATGTAGGCTTTAAAGTCCTCGGCGTGGATACTACTAGATATTCCTGGAGGTCTCTGCTTTTGGCTCCGTTCCTGTTTCTGCCCGTTACATTGGCAACCCGAAAGCTTGTTCGCGCTAAGCGGTCTAAAATTCCTCCAGATATGCAACGCACTATCTTAGATGAGGTCCTGAGAAGCGCTGTTTTCTTCGGACGAAAACTAATTATGGCCGCTCGCAAACCTCATGACTAACGACTAACATCTAATGGGAGAAATCAAATCCCAAAATGGGTGGAATGTAACCCAGTGTTAAAAGACCCGGGACAATCGAAAACGCTCAAGAGCGTGACATTTGAGTCGGTTTAGTGGTGATCAAGGCAAAGGTTTAGTTATGAAAGATAATAATAATCAGAGACAAAAGCTTACCGTACTGATTCCATGTTACAACGAAGAGAAAAACATCGAAGCCTGTCTTCAAAGTGTGCTTTGGGCGGACGAGATATTAGTGGTAGACTCTTTTAGTACGGATCGTACCCTGGATATTGTTCGACAGTATACAGATCAAATACTCCAGCATGAGTATATCAATTCCGCCAGTCAGAAAAATTGGGCTATACCTCAGGCGAAACATGACTGGGTATTGATTGTGGATAGTGACGAAAGGATTCCGTTAGCCCTCAGCGATGAAATCAAGGAAATATTGAGGAAAGGGCCAGATAAGGACGGCTACTGGATTAGGCGTAAGAATTACCTTATGGGTAAGCGAGTCAAGTACTCTGGATGGGGCCGTGACACGGTTCTTCGCCTATTTCGAAGGGATCTCGGACGCTATCAAGAGAAGCGTGTCCATGCCGAAGTTAAACTCAAAATTACGGGAGAGCTTATGATGCCGCTTGAGCATCATAGTATTTCTTCCATGTCATCCTGGGTAGTAAAAATCAACCGGTATTCATCATGGAAAGCGAAAGACAAGTTCGAAAGAGGAACTACCGCACCGGTCTTTCACCTGTTGTTTCGACCACCATTTCGATTTTTCAAGGATTTCGTCCTGCGTCTGGGCATTCTAGATGGCTGGCGCGGATTTTTGATTGCAGCCATGTCCTCATTTGCCGAGTTAGTGATGGCCGCAAAAATAACTCAGATAACAATAGAAAGCCGACAAAATCATTAGTCCAATGAGAACCCATCACATCAATCTCGATCGTTGATAGATAGGCGGCAAGAAACAAACCTCAACATAAGGAAACTAAAACAAGAGAAATGACATCCGTCAGCATTATTATTCCCAACTGGAACGGTTCCGATCTGCTTAAAGCATATCTGCCATCTGTCTTGTCCGCAAAAAAGAGCTATCAAGGCAATACTGAAATAATCGTTGTTGACGACGCCAGTACGGACCGATCAGTTAATTTGCTGAAAAAAGAATTTCCAAACATAAAAACAGTCCTTCACGAGCAGAACCAGGGGTTCGGAAAAGCATGCTGGTCAGGAGCACAGGCCTCAAAATATCCTGTTCTAATTTTTCTGAATTCCGATGTTGAGGTAGATCCTGATTTTATTGCTCCACTTATGAAAAACTTTAAAGATCCGGATGTGTTTGCTGCGTCACCGTTGATTTTAAACGAAAATGGCAGCCCCAGCGATGTAACAATCAGCATGCCCTATTTCCGGAGAGGAAAAATACGCTATAAAACATTTCCCCCCGAGAAACTTTTGAATACCACTTCATCATTACCCGGTCCATGGTACACCCTATTTCCGCTTGGAGGAGCTTTTGCTGTTGACAGGAAAAAGTTTTTAACACTACAAGGTTTCGATGATTTGTTTATTCCGTTTTATTATGAAGACACAGATCTTGGCTTTTGTGCCTGGCGAAGAGGTTGGAAATGCATAGTTGTTCCTGAATCCCGTGCAACTCATTTTCATAGAGGAACGATCGCGCG
The DNA here is from genome assembly GCA_050123435.1 of Desulfobacterales bacterium. Lineage (GTDB taxonomy): Bacteria > Desulfobacterota > Desulfobacteria > Desulfobacterales > UBA11574 > S5133MH16. The sequence goes on along the minus strand of JASFHC010000187.1, from coordinate 3,366 downwards.
TTCCTTTAGACGTTTTAAAATTAGGGCAATCCGCAAACGAAACCGATTGCTCTATCTTTGGAAAAATCTTACTAGTCCCGAATTATTGAGAAAGCAAATCTTATTTCAACTGTTAAGGCTTTTTTATTCGCCTTTTCTTTTAGATGGCATGACGGTGATTGCAATAATTCTCGCGATTCCAAGATTCAGGGACGCAATGCGCAGGCGACGTAATGAACAAAAATATGTAGTCAATTCCGAAAAGAAGATATTCAATATCATCAATGCCGCAAATAGAGCAAATTGTCGGGCAATTGAATCAACGGCATATGACATCTTCGGACAGATAGATACTTGTAAGTGATGAAAATACACAAAAAGATTATTTAATCAGGTGGGATTGATGGATGATGTCATTAGAGAAATTAAAATAAATCTGAACTTAAATAAAAAGTTGAATCTACCTGTTTCCCGGGAAATTAAAATAAATTTTGGATGCGGGAAAGTCAGGCAGCCGGGATACATAAATGTTGACATAAGAAATACAGAAGCTGTTGATATAGTAGTAACACTTCCAGAGCTTGCGAACTGCCTTGAAGGACAGTGCAGTGAGGTATACCTGTCGCATGTCCTTGAGCACTTCGGTGCACCCGGCAAAAAACTCAGACAGGGTAAGGAAGATGTTCTCGGAGTGCTGCTTCTTGTCAGAAAAATGCTGGTTCAGGGAGGTACTGTAAGAATAGCTGTACCGGATTTTAATGCAATATGCAAAGTTTACATGGACGGAACTTTTCCTTTGTTCCCAAAACTTTTGGGTAGACTTTGTGGAGAGCAGGAATATCCGGAAAATCTTCACAAATGCGTCTTTGACAGAGAGTTTCTTGAATTCTGTCTCTCACACACCGGGTTTGAACAGATACAAGATTGGGACCCTAGAAAGGAAGGGTTTGAAAAAGACTCCAGTTTTGACCAGCTTGGGGAAGTTTGTACGAGTCTCAATATAACTGCAGTTGCTGGCAGTCGTAAAAATGAGAAATCCATCTGGGAAAAACTTTTTAAAGGAAAGCCATAATACTCGTCCTTAAAGGAGTAAGCAAAAATTGTCTAACCCCGAGTACTTTCTTTTTTAGTTGGATTTTCAAGATACCATTTGCGTAATGCTAGACAACTAAGTTATTAAGATCCAGCCCAAATACTTTGGTATTTTTGGTTCTTGTTATCTTCCATACTTTTTTATAGATATTTCTTCTTTCTTGCCGAGTTGGTTTTTCTTCTAATGAATAATAATGAAAAAATCTTACTCGATCTTTATATGTAATTTCGTTGCTTAAGGAAGCATTTAGTTGGGCCAAGTTTGCAATTCTGTTTTTTTCCGAAAGATTTTTAATCCTCACACCGTCAAGATCTATTAATATAAAGTCGCCTTTTTTACAAAGTATATTATAAGATTTAAAATCTCTTTGCCATACATTTTGATTATGAATTTTTTTAACCCAAAATGCTAGCCTTCTGACAGCCACGCGTTTTTTCTTTAAATCCTTTATTGACGATAGATATTCGTTTAAGCCTGAGCTGCTCTCTAAAAACTCCGAGAGAAAAAAGCTTTTTTTATCTATTCTATAGTAACCCAAAGATTTTGGAACCGGTATATTTCGAACTTCAAGAGCTTTTGAATTTTTCCAGCAAGCCAAGCATCTGTCACGATGCAATATTCTTTTTTCATGAATCTTTAGGCACACGTTTTTGTAAGCAATAACTCTATCTTCTTTTAATTTTATCCCTAAATGTAATGCGTTTTCAATTTCATTTTTTCCCCATTGAAATTCTTTTCTTTTGTATCCATTAATTCCCTTGAGTTTTACAACAGCAAACTCGCTGCTATTTTTACAACATCTTTTAGCCCGCGATCGATAGTATCGTTTTTGATGCTTTCGTCCGGCACGCTTGACCTCTGCAAGATTTACTTTGTTTTTGAAAAATTTATTATAAGCGTCCAATAATTCCTCGAACCATGGGTATTCTTGCCGGTTAGGAATAAAGACAAAAAATAATTTACCCAAGCTTCTTACTCTTAAGCATCTTGGTAATTTCTTTAATATGTAAACTTCCTGAACATCAATTAGACACGATTTTCCATTTGGTTTCATTATTACATTTCCAGGATGGAAATCAGAATGATAAATTCCTTTTAAATGGAGAGTAGCGAAAAACTGACCTAAAATTTCAGGATCGGCATCATTTTGTTCATTCAGAGAAATACCGTCAACTTTTTTTGTGACTATAAAAAAGCTTTTTGGTCTTAGTTTCCGTGTTTCTCCTTTTATAACTGGACGCGCCGCTTCTATACCCATCATACTAAGCTTATGTAAGTTTTTCCACTCTGCCCATCGTCTGCGAGGAAGAATAAAATGGCGGAGGCGGTCTTTTGTACGAATCAGATGACTAAGTTTTAAGAAATAGTCACCTTTTGATGTCTGAATATAAAAGACTTGTCGTTTTTCAGAATTCTTTATTAACTTGCAGCTAACGCTATGTTTAAAAATTGTTTCAAGGGTAGTGTTTGGAAAAAGTGGGCTAATTTTTATTTTAGAACCTAAAAGTTCTTCATACAACTTGTTGATTAAGTCCATCTCTAGTTTTTTTGTGATTTACCTTTGTTCGTGTGCTAAGTTTCATCCACCCTTTATAAAAACGATTCAACGTGCCTCAATCAGGACCTGTGGGTATCGCGAAGCGATCTGGGGCGACTTGTTCATTTTTCGAGCGTACCTGAAGCAAGGGTTTTCCACCCCAAAAAGCCGCCCAGGAGCAGAAAGTACTCACCGTTCCCAGTATGTAATCACACTGACTCAGCAGATAATTATCTTCAATGCTTGTGTCCTTAACAAAATCTGTACGTTTATTTCCATAGTCACTTGCTTCATCATTGCCCGGACCGAAAATGAAGTCTATCCCGATAAATTCTTCTGCGTTTTGTTTTGCATCTGAGCAAATGGCAAAACCGACTTTAACGTCCGGTAATGCATTAGAAAAACTGACCATCCACTTTCGATACTGCCGAGGGGAGAAAAAAAGATTTCCTCCTTTATGTTTTCGGAAATCACCATGACGGATATGCACACCGAGTACCAGATCCACTCGGGACCGCAACTCAAACAATCTCTCATCAGCTCGCTGTCTTAAATATGGAAGCGGTGTAAAAATTAAACGTATTGTATCCGCATATTTAGCACATAGATTATATTCCCGAATTTTCCAGGTCTGAACCAGTGCCAATCGTCCGCCCCTGGCTTCTATCCAATTTAAAAAATCCATCAACCCTGTGCCTTCCGGATTACGAGTCGCTTTCCTGGATTGAATCGGGCACCACGGTAACAGTCTTGAAAT
>JASFHC010000186.1:0-5434 GCA_050123435.1 Desulfobacterales bacterium | reverse complement strand
TCAGCCTCACGGCTGGTTTGGCTTTATCTTGTATACTTTTATTAAATTTTTTCTAATAGATAAGCAAAAACCGCGCCAGAATATTTTTATGTGGCGAAATGTTTTAATAATTAAATAGTTACACTATTTATATGAGGAAAAAGTCTGTAATAATTCATAGCAAGAAAGAAAAAATATGTGATAAATTACATAAAACCTATGAAAAGTTTTACATATTTTAAAGCTATTCAAAGGGAAAAAAGTTCGATAAAAGTATTAAAGTAAAAGCCAAATGATTGTTGGCGGTCTACGGGAAGGCTATTAGAACATTACTCGAAAACGCGATATGTAGATATACATGAATGCTCATTTGACCCAGGAGCAAAAAAAGAAGGCGGTCAACCTGTTAAATGGATTGACCGCCCCAAAGAAAAAAGCCATATGTCACAAAACTGTCACAATTCCCGGCCAAGAAAAAAGTGCCAGTATGTAACCATTTGAAATTCTTGGTCGGGGCGAGAGGATTTGAACCTCCGACCCCTTGAACCCCATTCAAGTGCGCTTCCAGACTGCGCCACGCCCCGACGATAAATGAATTCCTAACATCTCAAATATGCCATGTCAAGATATGATATATGATGATGACTACGAAAAATTATTTCCTTTATTTTTACCAAACGATATGGAGTTGCTATTAAACCTCATATGATAATAACTTTAAATTTTTATTGACCATTTCGTAAAAAGGGCGTTTTATTAAATCCGAATTTAGAGTTTAGTTCAAACTTGAATTCGGGGTTATCTGCTATTCTAAAATTTAATTTAAGAACCACACCGCCCCATGCAAATTAAAGAGAAAAAATCTATTAAGCCTCGTTTCCTGATGCCGGGCGATACGGTGGGCATTGTTGCGCCTGCCGGTCCGTTTGACCCGAAAAAATTCATGGAAGGAAAGGCGGTTCTGGAGTCAATGGGGTTTCGGACGTTTTTTGATGAGGGTATTTTCCAAAAACATGAATTTTTCGCTGGAATCGACGTACAGCGGGCGGATCAGATAAATCGCATGTTCGCCGATCCAGCTGTCCAAGCGGTTGCTTGTGCCCGGGGCGGGTATGGCAGCATGCGGATCCTTCCGTTTCTCGATTTTAAAATTATTCAAGATAATCCCAAGATCTTTTTGGGATTCAGCGATATCTCGGTGCTGCTGTTCGTATTACATAGCCGGTGCAGCCTGGTCACTTTTCACGGTCCTGTGGTAACCACCCTGGCAAATACCGCCGAACAGACCATTGCGTCAATGCTCGGGATGATGACCTCCAACAAAATACTTGAGCTAAAACCCGAAAAAGGCATTGTCATCAAATCGGGTGTGTCTTCAGGGTTTGTGGTCGGCGGGAACCTAACCACCTTGTGTCATCTTGTTGGGACTCCTTATACCCCTCATTTCAACGGGAAAATTCTGTTTATAGAGGATCGAGGAGAGGCGCCATACCGAATAGACCGAATGCTAACCCAGATGAAGCTTGCCGGATGTTTTGAGGGGCTCAAAGGCCTTTTCCTGGGTTCCTTTGAAGCGTGCGGAAAGTGTAACGATATATTCCGGATCGTTCAGGAAATGTTCAAAGATGTCAATATTCCTATTCTTTCTGGTTTCGACATCGGCCACGTTAGGGTTAATCTCACGATTCCGATCGGGCTTAGAGCAACCCTTGATGCTGACCGGCAAATTTTGACTTTTCATGAACCGGCAACCGTGACAACTGATGAATGAAAACATGGAATCGGTAAACAACTTGATGAAACAAGCGATTTCTAATGAGGTGTTTCCCGGAGGAGTACTCCTTGTCTCAACTGCCGGTTCCGAAGTTTTTTTCCAAGCATATGGATATGCGAATATATTTTCTGGTCGGCTAATGACAAGAGATACTGTTTTTGATCTGGCATCTTTTACAAAACCGCTGGCAACCACTCTATCGATCATAAAGCTCATTTCGCAACAAAAGCTGGAGCTCAGCCAACGTCTGGGGTCGATTTTAATCCCATTTAACCGTACGGACAAGGGGCGGATAAGTATAGAAAATCTGCTTTATCATAACTCGGGCTTTCCAGATTACCGCCCCTATTACAAAGTGTTGTGCAAGCTTGAGCCAAATCTAAGAAAAGATGCGTTAAGAGAGCTCTTGGTGAAAGAACCACTTATAAATCCCCCCGGCAAACGGGTGAAGTATAGCGATATAGGATTCATGATTCTGTGCTGGGTAATAGAACAGGTGACCGGAAATCCATTGGACCGGTTTGTTATGAAAGAAATTTACTATCCACTTGGCCTTGAAAACCTGTTTTTTGTGGATCTTAATTCAACCCCCCGTCATGTGAAATTTGCCGCTACCGAATTCTGTTCGTGGCGGAACATTCTTTTGGAGGGCGTCGTCCATGACGATAACGCTTTCGTGGTGGGCGGTATCCAGGGGCATGCCGGTCTTTTCGGAACGGCCCAGGATGTTCTTTCTCTTTTATCCGAGCTTATGGCCGCATATTTGGGTTCTCCTTGCACGGGTGTATTTGATACCGATTTAATTCAAATGTTTTTTAAACAGCAGGAACATACGGGTCGGGCTCTGGGGTTTGACACCCCATCTTCGACTGACCCAAGTTGTGGTCAATATTTTTCAAAAGACACCGTGGGACATCTTGGATTCACCGGCACATCTTTTTGGATGGATCTTGACCGCAACGTGATGATTATCTTATTAACCAACCGTGTACATCCATCGCGTAGTAATACCAAAATAAAAGCTTTTAGACCGAAATTGCATGATAGGGTCATGAAGGAGCTTATTAATAACGGTTTCATTTAAAAAGATGTGTTCTAAAGTCTATATTCTAAATTGACGATAAGATATATTGATAGTATAAAAAATTTATTTTTTGGGTGGCAAAGCCCTGCTGTAAGAGAGACTATATTAAATTAAGGATGCGATTTTATAACTTGATATTTTTCTTGTAATCATAAAGCGAGTCTGATAGATTTATTTATTTAAATGACTGACAAATTATCAAGCTTTTTTTCAGGGTTATAACGATATCTTTTTAAATATAAGGAATGAGCACTTTTCATGTGCCGATATGAGGTGTCATGGGTCTATTTGTAGATAAAATTTTAGGTGCATTTTCCAGTGATCTTGCTATCGATCTTGGTACTGCAAACACACTTGTTTATGTTAAAGGTAAGGGCATTGTATTAAACGAGCCCTCTGTGGTTGCGGTTCGAACGGACAATCGGATGAAAAACCGCGTTCTTGCTGTTGGTCTTGAGGCTAAGAATATGCTGGGCCGGACACCCGGTCATATTGTAGCCATTCGACCCATGCGGGATGGTGTTATCGCTGATTTTGAAGTTACCGAGGCGATGCTCCGACATTTTATCCACAAGGTCCATAACCGGCGTACATTTGTCAGGCCGAGAATTGTTATTGCTATTCCATCGGGAATTACGCAGGTTGAAAAACGTGCTGTCAGGGAATCCGCTGAATCTGCAGGGTCTCGCGAAGTATTTCTTATCGAAGAACCCATGGCCGCAGCAATCGGAGCCGGTCTTCCTATTACTGAACCGATCTGCAACATGGTTGTCGATATCGGCGGTGGCACTACAGAGGTTGCGGTAATATCTTTGGCGGGAATTGTATACAGTAGATCAATCAGGGTGGCTGGAAATAAGATGGATGCTGCAATTATTCAGTATATCAAACGTAAGTACAACCTTTTGATCGGTGAACGAACAGCTGAAATTATTAAAACGACAATTGGAAATGCATATCCGGAAACTCAGGATCTGGAGACAATAGAAGTCAAGGGCAGAGACCTTGCATCCGGGATACCCAAAATTCTGGCCATTGATTCGGAGGAGATACGGGTAGCCATTTCAGAGCAGATAGATGCTATTGTAGAGACGGTCAAAATAGCTCTGGAACAAACGCCGCCGGAACTTGCTGCCGATATTGTGGACAGAGGAATTGTTCTGACAGGAGGCGGTGCATTATTAAAAAATATGGACAAACTTCTTAGAGAGGAAACCAGCCTTCCGATAACTATAACCGAGGATCCCTTATCAACGGTGGCGCTTGGCTCTGGTGAAGCTCTCGACAGCATTGAAATCCTCAAACAAGTTGTGATTATATAGTTTCATGTTTTCCAAAAAGATGGTGATGATTGTTGTGGTGATCGTTTCGATTGCTGTCAACATCATAGTCCTTTCTGTTTCCAATCGCCGCTATCAATCTTATGGCCCAGGGCAGATAGCTATCTCTTTAATTGCCCCGTTTCAGGAGGCTGTTTCCCGTTCAATTCGTTTTATAAAAGATATCTGGGCCTATTATTTCTTTCTTGTTCAGACGGCAAAAGAAAATGATAATTATAAAAAAGCATTAAGTCATGAAGTTGAAAGAAACAATCTGTATAATGAACTTAAGCTTTCCAACACTCGTCTCCGAAACTTACTTAACTTTCAGAAAATCATTACTGATAAAGTAATTGCTGCCGAGGTTATTGGCAAAGATCCCTCTCCCTGGTTTAAGACGATAATAATAAATAAAGGTAAAAATGATGGTGTGAAAAAAGGTTCTGCAGTTGTGATCCCTGAAGGAATTGTGGGGCAGGTTGCAGAGGTTTCGGTCCATAATTCCAAGGTTCTTCTGATTATTGACCATAACAGTGCTGTCGATGCATTGGTCCAGAGGAGCAGAGCGCGAGGGATTATTAAGGGAGGATTTGGGGGCCAATGTGTTTTTAAATATGTTCTTCGCAAAAAAGGGGTTGCTGTTGGCGATACCGTTGTTTCATCCGGGTTGGATGGTGTTTTTCTAAAAGGACTCCCCATAGGCCAGGTTTCGGGTGTTGTCAAACCCAATTCAGGGATTTTTCAGGAAGTGACAGTTGCCCCATCCGTTGATTTCGAAAAACTTGAAGAGGTTCTAGTTGTATTGAACCCCGAAAAGCATAAGTTTCAGAGCGAGCGATGACATACTGTTTTCATGTCGGCATTTGTATTTGTCTTGTGCTTCTTCAGACAACTATTATGCCCTATTTCCATTTGTTCGACAGGTTTTATGATCTGTTTTCCCCGTTCGTTATTTATTTGAGTCTTTTTCATTCTCTTCGTCAAAGCATACCTGTCATACTCTTTTTTGGAATCGTGATGGATAGCCTTTCCGGAGGTCCGTTTGGAATATATCTAACAACCTATGTCTGGCTCTTTGTAGGGGTTCGGTGGATTATTACATTCTTACATGTAGGAGACAGCTTTCTTTTGCCGTTTATTGTTGCTGCAGGCGTGTTACTGCAAAATTTCATATTTATAGGAACCATTGCCATGTTCGAACCGGGCGCGCAATTTTTATCAACCGCCATAAACACGGTTACGATACAAGTTTTGTGGGCGATATTTACCGGACCGATT
>JASFHC010000185.1:0-5445 GCA_050123435.1 Desulfobacterales bacterium | reverse complement strand
GGCATACTGCCATTGGTGTTTAAAGAAAATGAGAATTTGGAAAGCCTTGGTCTAACAGGTTCTGAAACGTTTTATATCAGAGGGATCCAAGATATGGGACCGAGGAAAGCATTACAAGTCACCGCCGTAGCAGAAGACGGAAAAACCGTGGCTTTTCAAGTAATTTCACGGCTGGATACGGATGTGGATGTGGTGTACTTTGAAAACGGCGGTATACTGCAATATGTACTCCGGAAGATTCTTCAGAATAAAGAATCCTGACCGGAAGATCAGCCGTTGATTTCATCCCGTTAATAGTTAGTGCCCGAACGAAAGCTAGGATTTTTCGTTAAGATCAAGGAAGATGAAAATTTTAACCACAGACATACATTGAGTATTTCGAGGATTAAAATTTGAGTCTGACGCAGATATTGGCGAAAAAGACAGTTTTCGTTCAGGCACTAGTTAGACCCTATAGGAATCCCAATAAGTTAAACCCGTCTCGAAAAAGAATCATCGCCAACACACATAACGCAACGCCAAGTAACCGCATGGTGTAAATGTACCCCTTACCGACTAAAAACGAGCGGGACTTGCCGACCAATACAGCGATCAGAATTTTTGACCCCACAAGTAAGACATAAAAACTGCCGATGAAAACAAGAGGCGCAACCATGCCCAGGTTCATGGCTTTGGTTATTGTCGGCCCTCCAACACCAAACCAAAACAGATAAGGATGAGGGTTTAAAGTATTTACGATTATTCCTTTTGCCAGAGACTTGGGTCTGGTCACCTGCAGATTCAGTTCTACTCCTTTGGTGACGATACTTTGCCAACCCAAATATAAGATAAAAAGCCCTCCCATACATGAAATAATTCCTAATACCTTATGGAACCCGGATAGATTGACCAATATGAATAACGTTAACATAATAATCGGCAAATCCGTAATCATCGGAGCAAGGGCGACCTTAACCCCCGCTCTTATATCGTGTTGAAGCGTCTCAGAAATTACAAGGGTAAGAAGTGGTCCCGGGGCAAAACCTGCGGATAAGCCTAATATAAATCCTATGCCTAAGAAATTCAACATTGTTGATTATCTGGATCTACCATCATAGGGGGGGCATGGAGAGCAGATCTTAAAAATTACCCGAATCTTGAAAGATTCGGGTATTAAGTAAATTTAACGATAGGGTTAAGTTATCCTGTGAATTATTTTCTGGGTGGTTCTCGAAAATTCTTTTTTAAACCGTTCGTTCTCGGTGTTTGAAAACTCGTTGAATTTTACAATTTCCAATTCCTTCATCAAATTCAGAAGTTCAAGTATTGTTCTTTCAGCAAGTTCATTTGTTTGAGTTGCCCTAAGGTCCTTGTCTTCGATATTTTGGATCGATGAAACGGCATCTTTAAATTGACGGTCAGGATCGCTGACGCGTTTAAGCAAAATTTCAGAAATAAGAGTAAAAAGAGCATCGATTCTATCACTTTTTATCAGTGTAGGACTGTGAAAAAAAGAAAAGTCTTCGTCCACGCGAACGGTGCTTTTACCGAGATACAGTATTTTTTCGAACCAGTTCATCGTGTATCTCTTATATTCATCCTGGCTCCATTTACCCCTTTCCCAAATATGTGCCTTTATGGCTTGCGTTAGATATGTAAGACAGTCCTGTTGGGTATCATAATTATAGGTTCCCAATAACGCTCCTGACTGGAAAATATCTATTCCGGGGTTTTTTGCTTGCTCTGATATTTCAGCACATAAAATTCTTAGATCTTTTCCGGGTCTGGTTATCAAAATTTTATAAGATGCTTTTCCCTCGTCAATTCGTTGAAGCTCGTCTGCGGATTCAGGGGGGGTAATGGATCCGGCAACAGATGGCGGTAAAAAAGCAGCCGTAAGTTTGGGACTTAGGTCAACGACTTCCAATGCAGCTTCGAAAACAGGAACGTCAACTTCCTCCAGAGATTGAACAGGAATGAGTTTGCCGGATTCCATATACGGTGAAAAAACATTCAGTATTGCCTCGAGCCCTCCTTGCCAATGGGCACTTCTGGGATCTTTTTTTTCGTCAATCCATTGTTTAACTTTTTTAGCTATTGGGTCCATCAAACGCTCCTCTTTTTTAATATGAAGTGTTTAAAAGCTGTCGAAAAAAGCAGCGAGTAACTCGTGCCGAATTGTAAAATCTAAAAGCGGCATCAAATCAGGGGTCCAGGTTAAATTTTTAATATATTGCTTACTTGTTTTGCAATCTTTTTAATTAGTTTCTACTCAGAAATGAGGATTTTTGTTCAAAATCAAAAGATGCGAAAAAATTAACCGCCGACATATGTCTAATATTCCGAGGAGTTATTCGCCAACCAACAAACTTTGGCGAATTAATTTTTTGACCTTAACGCAGAGATCGGGCCCCGGTGAAATTGGCTTCGCATTTCACCGGGCAGACAGATACAAAAAAGATGTCGTTCCACTATAGTCACCTATGCGGGATGGTTCACAGAAAAGGGGAAAATGCGTTCTTGATAATACGGCCGGCATCTGCTATCAGAATTCAAGTCGGTTTCTAAAATGGCATGGGCCTGATTCCTGAACCAGGGATACGAACAGAAAAAACAGCTATTCAAAATCTACAAATGCGGGCAGGAGGTAAGAAGAGAAGCCTAATGAATCATCAACACAGCGTTGACACCGAAAAGGCCGTTGACATCATATTCAACTTGGTACCCCATCTCAAAGTGCTAAAGCACGAACCCGGACGGATCACCTTTCAGCTTTCTTTCAGCGGTTTTGTTATCCTGCAGGATGCAGAATTGCGCCACATTGGCAAAGCCATTCCCGGCATACGCAAGGCCAAAACAAGCTTGCTCTCGAGATCAGTTGATATTCACTATGACCATGAACAATTGCCCTATGATCTCTGGGAATCACTCCTTGAGCTGCAACAAAGACCGGAGCGGACATCACATGTCCGAACCCGCTTATCCAGCATTTTCGAAAACAGCCCGTCCAAGAGTTCGTGACCCATAGGCCAGATATTTCAAGTTTATCAGAGCCGTAGGGGGAATTAAATTTCAGATTACAGAAAACAGCTGCGGGAAAAACTGGAGGGCCTGTCAAGAAAATGGCAATCAGACGGGTTGCCTTCCAGGTCAGGGCTTGAAAAAATAAACAATTAAACCCCGTTGGTGTTTATCCCTACCTTCAGATCTTTCTTACTGAACAAATTCATCAATATTGATTTTAATGATTTTACCGAAGAATACTAATGCTCGATAGCCGCTGGATTCAACCACAAATCCTTTAATTTGATTCCCTAAAGGTTTTACCGGAACGCTGTAATATAATTTTGATTTCGATTACCAGCACTATTGTTCCTTTTTTTCTATTGATTCCAACGTGGGATCCAACTCCTTGACAATTTTTGCGGCTTCTTCAACCTTGGCTCTGGCTTTGGCCCATTTGCGAAAGGCTTTATCGGCTTCTTTTTCAGCATTATCCGCCGCCGATTTCAATTTAGTCCACAGGTCTTCTTCAGTTTGGCGATTATTGTTGTCCAATTCCTGCAATTTTGCTCTGGCTGTTTCTGCGATCTCTCGAGTTTTGTCCGCCTCCTTTTCAGCCTCAACCGCCTTTTTTTCTGCATCCGCAAGCGCATCCATGGCAACTGCCATATCACCGGCCGTTCCTTGCTCAGGTTCGGCATCCAGTGCAATGTCTTCGGCTGCCAAAACCAAAACTGTGACCGGCAGCCGAGAGAAGATTTTCTCAATGGGTGCATCAATCGGACAGGTTATTTGGTCGCCGCGAAGACGAAACGGTAAAAAGACCACAGAAGCGTCCGCAGAATATTCCGAAAGTTTATCAATATCAGCATCTGTGACAATTATCGGTTCAGCTTCGATTCTCGCTTCTTCAAGATTGTTTTTCAAATCCATTAAGTTTTCCGGCGTATCCGTGGTGTAACCGGCAGCCAGTACACGAATTTTGGCCGCGTCCCAGGGTTCGCCGCGGGTTATCAAATAACCGAGCAGCAGCATCAGACGACTGGTGGCATCATTTAACCACCACACATCAATCCGCCGGTCCTTATCAGGAATATTCTCGAGTGTATTCCATTTATCTTCATCGGAATCCAGAACCAAAATATTTCGCCCCAGACGATACGCAGCTCTCAAATTTCTTACAAAAATGATTTCTCTTTGTTCGTTTGTGTTTTCCGATTCAGGGTCCAACCAGTTCAGCAGGATAGTGTTGGCTTTGAGCGGTCCGACACCGGTGGACTGGATCAGGGTATTTAAGGCAATATCGAGATCCGGAGCAAAAACCACAAGCGGAAACGCCGAAAACCCATGCGCGGCAATATCCGACCGGAGTTCTGATTCGCTTTCCTCCTGGAGCTTCAGCATCTTGATCCCTTCTCCTTCTATAATTTTGACAACGGTTGTCAGCCCGCTTCTTCCTTCGAGCCATGAGGCAAAGCGCAACAACCCGGGCCGTCGTCGAGCATCCTTGGAAAACGCAAGGATCTGGGGACGCCAGTCACGATCATGTTCCGGCTCGACATACGCTTCCAAGAGGTTCTCTCTGGCGCGTTGTAAATAATAGGATCGACGACTGTCAGCCCACCTGGCAGGTCCGGCCGTCCGCTTCAGATACTGATAAATCGCAAACAGAATGGAAACGGCAACCAGACCGGTTTTAAAATCAATGGCCAGCATCACCAAAAGACAGGCTAAAAATCCCAACAGGCTCAGACGTTGATCAAACCATTTGAACTTCGGACGAAATGAGGGGCTGGCGGATCGAGCTTCGTAATACGTTGCGTAATTGAGCAAGCCATAGGAAATGAGAAAAAACATGGACACCACCCGGGCAATGAGATTCAGCTGGCCCATACTGACGGTGCCCAATGCGATGGCGGCCGAAAAGAGTACTCCGCGCCGGGGGTTTTCGGTCGGGCCGGATCCTTTGGCAAAGGGCAATAAAAAAGGAAAAATCCGATCCTTGGCAAGAGACTGCAAGATCCGCGGTGCCCCCAAAAAAGAGGCCATTGCCGAAGACAGCGTGGCGGCCACCACACCGGCATCAATGAGAATATCGAAACGGGCCACCCGTTTCATGGATCCATAGTCTTTCATCAGAATCTCGTTGGAAAGGACACCTGCAAATACGAGGGCCGCACCAAAATAAACCAGTATGGATATCCCTACAGCCATAAAAGTTCCCATGGGCAGGCTTCTCCCAGGATTTTTCAGATCTCCGGACATGCTCACTCCTTGGGTAAAACCGGTCACCGCCGGGAAGAAAATAGCAAAGATCACCCAGAGCCCGGGACCTTCGGAGGGAGCCGTCCAGTTTTGAACCAGAGTGGCCATTTCCCATCGTACCAACCCGCCGGCGAAAAAAGAAAACAGTGCGGTAACCAGAAGCGCCATAACCACATATTGAAAACGGGTCGCCCAGTC
>JASFHC010000184.1:0-5459 GCA_050123435.1 Desulfobacterales bacterium | reverse complement strand
CAGGGTGTTATCAATTGGGCAATTATAACGGTTGGACCTGTTGCCATGATTTTACTGAGCTTTATGCTTTAGGTTATCACAGATCAAATCAACGGCCGTTTCAACCGAGGTTTTTCCCATATCCACAATTAAATCATAAAGGTGTGCCGCGTTCCAGTCTTCATTGAAGTAATGCTCGATGTAAGCCTTTAAATCGCTTTCCTCTCTTTCTATTAATGCTTTTGCAGCTTTATGCTCCAAGTTTCTTTTTTTCATGAGTTCCCTGATTTTTGTTTCCTCATCTTTTATCAGGCGAACATGGAGGGTTTCGGATTTGCCTCGCAAGATACACTGGCCGCCCCATCCAAGAATGATCGCATTACCCGCGTCATACACATTCTCAACCAGCTTTTTTGTGGTTTCATAATAATTCTTGTCGTCCAGACAACCATGCTCACGATCAACCACCTTTTGAACAAGAGAACAGGTGTAACGATCAACGAAGCGAAGGATTCGAGACTGCGAGGTCTTGCGAAACATCTCGGCTTCGCTTTCAGACACATGAAGTTCTTTGGCAATTTTGGCAATTAAATGTTCTCCGATATACTCATAGCCAAGTCTTTGGGCTACTTGGGACGCCACCTTTTCGCTGTCGGTTCCAAATTCTTTGCTGATGGTAATTACGGCCATTAAATTCTCCTTTCAATCAATCGTATTCTATAGTAATCACTCAACTTCCAATTTTTTCCTCAGGTTGGCTCCTGATATTTTCCCATTCTCTGGAAATTTTGTCAAACATAACAAACACTGATTCAGATCAAACCCATTTGAACCCCAATACAGGAAGACCGCTCCACGATGGGGTGTATCTCTTTCCAACCCGCTTTTACGGAATTTAGGTCCAATATGGATTTATCATATCTTCAAATATGGTGAGTGCCGCTTCGGCGCCGTGTCCGGCGGCGGTGACAAT
The DNA here is from genome assembly GCA_050123435.1 of Desulfobacterales bacterium. Taxonomy (GTDB): domain Bacteria; phylum Desulfobacterota; class Desulfobacteria; order Desulfobacterales; family UBA11574; genus S5133MH16. The sequence continues at coordinate 4,507 of JASFHC010000184.1, read as the reverse complement.
TTGCTTGTAACCTCCCGCCACATCACCGGAAGTATAAATTCCCGGAATATTGGTTCGGTATTGATCTTGTTTGATGTAACCTTCCTCAGTAAGCTCGAGTCCTATTTTTTGCGCCAGACTTACAGCAGGATCGTAGCCAATAGCAACAAAGACTCCGCTGACATCCAGTGCTGAAATTTCTTCAGTTTTATTGTTGTAAAGCAGAACTTCTTCAACATTGTGCTTTCCCTTGATCTCCTTGACTTCTGTATTGAATAAAATCGGTATATTGTTTTGAATGAGGTTTTTAACCAAAAAGTCCTGGGCTCTCAAGTTGTCTCTCCTATGAACCAAGGTTACATTAACACCGATATGATGCATATGAAGCGCTTCGGTAACGGCGCTGTTGCCACCACCGACAATGATTACATTACGGCCTTTAAAAAGCGGGCCGTCACAGGTGCTGCAATAACTCACACCATGTCCGGCAAGGCGAGACTCTCCGGTTACACCTAGCTTTCTGTGGGTGGCTCCGGTTGCCATCAGCAATGCCTTGGTATTAAACCTTCGTCTGCTGGTTTGGACGATGATAGGCGTTCCGGGTTTAACTCCCATAACTTCTTCTCCGGGAAAGATCTGCACATATTCCAACGCGTGCGTAACCATGATGTCCACAAGCGTTTTTCCCCCTACCTGTTTGAAACCGGGATAATTTTCGACAATGGGAGTTGTTGCCACCTGACCCCCTAAAACTCCCTTTTCCACAACCACTGTTTTGAGACCGCTACGCGATGCATATATACCGGCGCTAAGACCGGCAGGGCCTCCACCCACAATAACCAGATCCGTTTCAACTTCTTGTTCATCAATTTCAGGTATGAAAACCGTCTGCTCTTTCATTGTGACCAGTGAGAGCATAAAAAGCTCTTCCGGCTGGGCGCCCTGCGCAATCAGGATATCATTGGCGTAGGTCTGGGGGACAGAGTGCGCCGAATATTGGGTGGCGAGTTCCGGATTCGCCTGAATGTCTATGATTTCAAGAGAAATCAAACCAGGTTTTTCCACCGCTGCTTTCAAGGCGTTCAACGCCTGCTGCGGACAATACGGGCAGCTGGCACTGACAAACACCTTAATATGCCTGGGCTGATCTATCTTCTTTATTACCTGTAAAGATTGTTCATTAAGATTACTTTTCTGTGATCCGATAAGCATGAGCGCCTCCAGAAAAATGCGTCCCTCTTCACCCAGGGGGGCTCCCAGCCATCGAATGTTATAGCGGTCCGGATCGAAAATCAGCGTTGGTGAATCATTAACTTCCCATTTTTGGGCGGCTTCGTGGGATAAATTGTATTCGCGCAATACAATTTTATCGGTTAGCTGACGAAAAAATCGTAACGCCTGTCTGGCGGCGTCACAGAAAACATCATTTTTACCCGGCTGGACAAATAAAAAAATCGGAATTTCATCATGAATAGCCTGAAATAGTTCGGCAAGTTCTCTCTGAACCTGCTGCATTTGAATATCTTCTCGCTGATCCATTATGCTCTCTTTTTTATTTAGTGCCTGAACGAAAACTGTCTTTTTCGCCAATATCTGCGTCAGACTCAAATTTTAATTCTCAAAATACTCAATGTATTCCTGCCTGCCCCGCCTGCCCCGTAGCTCCGGAAGATGGTACCGGGGTAGGTCCATCAGATCGTACTGGGGTGGTTAAAATTCTCGCCTTCCTTGATCTTAACAAAAAATCCTAGTTTTTGTTCGGGCACTACTTAGTCTTTAAATACAAATTTCCCGCCAATAAACCCCGCAATGGCAGCCGCGGTAAGCATAACCAAATTAATCAGAAGAAATAATAAATTACTCGATGAGGTCGTTGCCTGGGGATCAATGAAAAGCCATACCACCAAAATCACCGCCGTCAATGAAACCACGGCGGCACAAATGATCTTAATTTTAAACAGCCGCGTCAGTTGGCCCATGTATTTTTTCTGCCATTCGATATACCCTGAAAAAAGGACCAACGGCAGGGTAAGAACAACAAATATCAAATTGTAAAAAGCGGCCTGGCTCAACCCGCCAAAATTGAAAAGCGCGGCTAACACAATAAATACAACAGAAGCCGGGAGGACCCCGTTTGGGATGTGGACCGAGATCGGATGCACGTGATGCTTTACCATCAGATCATAAATCGGGTTTAGCTTGGGGCGAAAAATAGGGGATTCAGGTTTTGAGTCCATGTTTTCGGCTCCAAGTTCCGGCTGGTCCATTCCCGTTTCCGGCACCTCTTCAGAGACGATCTCAATAAATTTGCTTCTATCAGCTCCACAGACCGGACATTCTTCCGGTGGTTCATCTCCTTCATGTATATAGCCGCACACCGTACATTGCCACTTTTTCACAGAACCTCCATTTCATTTGATCTTACTTAAATCTCTCAAAAATTAATGATGAATGATTATACATTACCGTTTAAACATAGTACTACCTCACATCGGCTCGGTTAGTATAGCAAGCATTCTTAAGCGACAAACTATCTTTCTTCTATGGGGATAAAATCACACTGATCCGGGCCGCAATAATCACCGATATATTCGGAATCGGGACGGTAAAGCACCGGCTTGGACGCAGCACCTCCAAACTGCTCTTCGATAACATGAGCAGACCAGCCGGAAATTCTGGCCATGGCAAATAAGGGAGTAAAAAGATCCACCGGTATGCCCATGTAATAATAAAGAGATGCGCTATAAAAATCAACGTTTACATAAATATCTCTGCCTTTTCTCTGTTTAAAGATTTCCTTTCCTTTTTTTTCAAGAACTTTAGACAGATCATACCATTTAGGCTCGCCGGTACGTTCCCCCATTTTTTGGGACATAGGAGCAAGGATATGCGCCCGGGGGTCATCAGTTTTATAAACCGCATGCCCCATACCCATGATCTTTCCGCCGGTATCAAATAAATTATTCACGTACGCTTCCACCCGGTCAACATCGCCGATGTCAAGGAGCATTTCCATCACCCGTGTATTTGCACCACCGTGTAATTCTCCGGATAAAGACCCTACACCAGCAACCACGGCAGCGTACATGTGGGCTCTTGTTGATGCGACTTGTCTTGCAGAGAATGTGGAAGCATTAAAAGAATGTTCTGCATGCAATACCAGGCAAGTGTCAAAAAAATAAGCCAATTCATCATCGGGAGTTGTTCCATTGAGCATATAAAGAAAGTTGGCCGCATGACTCAAGTTTGGATCCGGCTCAACAGGCGTTTTATTGTTTCGGATACGGTCCCAGGCTGCAACGATAGTCGGAAACTTTGCAATGAGCTTTATGGCCATACGATGTGCCGCTTCAGGAGAATGTTCTCTGGTATCCGGATCATGGTGTGCCAACATTGCAACCGCCGCCTGGAGGATATCCATGGAAAGAGCGTCTTTGGGCCTTGTTTCAAGGGCTGTAATTACCTCAGGCGGGATTTGCCTTTCTCGGGCAAGTTGCTTCTTGAAGTTTTCAAGTTCTTCTTTTTGAGGTAGTCTTTCATTTAGAATAAGATAGGCAACCTCTTCAAATGAAGTTTTTCCGGCAAGATCTTGAACAAGATACCCTCTGTAAATCAATCTGCCGGCCGTACCGTCAACATCGCTGATATTCGTTGTTGCGACTTTAAATCCCCGGAGGCCGGTATTTAAAATAGGCTGACATGCTTCCATGTTACACCTCCATTTTTGTATTTTTTTGCAAAACCCATCATAAGTGAAGCAAAATAAAAACGACCACCTGTTTTTAATTTCTTATAGCTTCGTGCTCTAGTGATAATTCGAACTTTTTTAGCGATTATATTAATTGTATTATCAAAATTCGTGCCAAATTTAATGATAAAAGAATCAAACCCGATATAACAATGACCAAATCGGTATTGTTGAACAAAAACGAACATAAATTTATCAGGTCTCGATTTCGAGTTACAATCTATTAAAATCACAAACTATCTAAACTTCTTTAAGAATCATTTATGCAGATTTTATGGATAGCACGGAATCGTAATGTTACTGGTTAGGATTAATTTGTTCATATAAGATGGTTACCTGGGGAGCGTACGGTGCTAAATCGAAAAAAACGTCTCATATTTGATGCGTGATACATAGATGTATCATGAGACATGTGTCATAACAGACGATTTTCTTGGGTCAACTTCGCGATTTTTTTTTGAGCATTCAGGACAAAGCCCCACAAATTCAAGATTGTGTCCTATTATTTCAAAAACAGTTGACGCATAAAGCTCATCTTCGATTTGGTTCAGTGGCGCGATCGGAGCATCATCTACCCGGTTACATCGTATACAGCGGATATGGTAGTGCTTATTTATATTCCAGTCAAAACGTTTCAAGGAGTCGCTAAGTTGAAGCTTCTGAATTTTACCCAATTCGGAAAGAATTTCCAAATTTCGGTACACCGTACCAAGACTGATTCTGGGCAGCCGCAAGCGTACCATTTCGTAAATTTCATCAGCACTAGGATGAGTGTTGACC